>CAYPBW010000042.1:0-8131 GCA_964409055.1 uncultured Chitinophaga sp.
CCCGCCAAAGCGGAAATCAGAATTTTTTATTTCTGGCCTCCCGGAGCAGAAAGACCTGTTGCCACCAACAACCTGGCCCGTTTAAGCAAAGGCAAGATGGTAGGTGTACGTTATAACAAGGATAAGGAATGGGTGGGAGGCAGTTTTTGTTTGTTTGAAAAATGATCACCCAAAGCGGAATTGCAAAACTTACATTTAATCATAATCAGAACAAATGCAACAGTTGACAGATATACCACCCAAAGAATTAGCACCCGGCCTTACGGGCTATTATGCTCATGGCAGCAATATGACACTGGGCCTGGTGGAAATAAAAGCAGGGAGCAACCTGCCAATGCACCAGCATCCGCATGAACAGATCACTTATATACTCGAAGGGCAATTAGACATGACCATTGACGGAAAGGAATGTAAACTGACCGCTGGCATGTATTATGTCATTCCATCAAATGTAATTCATGGCGCTGTAGCAGTAACTGATTGCAAAGTGATTGATGTATTTAACCCCGTTAGAGAGGACTATAAGTCATAATTCCTGTTGCCGGAAGTACGATAATATACCAGGTAGTCTTTTGCATTTTCCCGGCTCATATAGCTATAGTCTTCGTCAAGCCGGAAAGAATTCTTTACCAGCAGTTTTTCAGAAGCCTTATTGGCTGGTTTCGTAAGGGCAAGTATGACGGCCAGTTGCATTGTATCAAATCCAAATTGAATGACCTGTTGCAGCGCTTCCTGCATAATGCCCTGCCCCTGGTAATCCGGGTGCAATTCATACCCCAATTCTGCCCGGTCTTTATCTGCTTCAATATTCCAGAGGCAAATTGCCCCTGCAAAATTTCCGGTGCCTTTTAAATCAATTACCCAATAGAGCAATTCCCTGTCGTTAATACGCCGGTTAACTTTTTCAATAAAATTATTGGCCTCTTCAAACTGCATTGTTGCAGGACGATCGAGGTGTTCATTTACTGTTTTGTTTGAACGCAGCTCCGCCAGCGAATGTGCATCAGCAAAACGAAGCTGCCTCAGCAGTAACCGTTCTGTTGACATTTCAGGAAAAGGATTGAATGCAGTTAGGTTCATCTGCTATTTCTGTTGTCATAAATATAGCTGCTATTGATTAATCCCTGAAGTTCTTCTTCAGTTCCATCAGTTTAGCCTGGAAGGGGTTCATCGGTTCCGGTTTTTTTGTAACCGGTTTCTTACTACTACCGGCAGACTTCTGCTCCCGTACTTCCGTTTTTCCCCCTGCTTCTTTCAAAGACAGTGCAATTCTTTTTCTTGCCATATCCACTTCCAAAACGGTAGCCATAACTTTTTGCCCCAGTTTCACTGCTTCATTCGGATCGCTGATATAGCGATTGGCCAAATGTGAAATATGTACCAGGCCATCCTGCTTTACACCCACATCTACAAATGCTCCAAAGTTGGTGATATTGGTTACGATACCGGGTATCTTCATCCCCGGCTTCAGGTCTTCCATACTGCTTACTCCTTCTGCAAAGCGAAATTCTTCAATCGGCGAACGGGGATCTCTTCCCGGCTTTTCGAGTTCTTTCAGAATATCTTCAATTGTATACTGACCGATCGTTTCTGACACAAAATCTTTTGCTTTGATCTGCTTCCTTATTTCCGGGTTCTTAATCAGCTCCGGTACATTGCTGCCGGTTTTAGCCGCCATAGCTTCTACCACATGGTAGCTCTCGGGATGCACAGCTGAATTATCCAGCGGGTTGGCCGCATTGGCAATTCGCAGGAACCCGGCACATTGTTCAAATGCCTTTGGCCCGAGCATAGAAACCTTTTTCAGCTCCTCCCTGCTTTTGATCCCTCCGTTCTTTGTACGGTATTCAACAATATTCTTTGCCACCGTGGCCGTAAGACCAGATACGTACATGAGCAGATGTTTGCTGGCGGTATTGACATCTACACCAACATAGTTTACACAGCTTTCTACTACCTGGTCCAAAGCTTCTTTCAAACGGTTTTGGTTTACATCATGCTGGTACTGCCCTACTCCGATACTCTTTGCATCAATCTTTACCAGCTCACTCAGCGGATCAAGCAATCTTCTGCCGATACTGATGGCGCCACGTACCGTTACATCTTCGTTGGGAAATTCTTCTCTCGCTACTTCACTGGCTGAATAGATAGAAGCGCCGCTCTCATTCACCATGAAAATGGAAACAGGTTTACCAAAATCAATTCCCCTGACCAGTTGTTCTGTTTCCTTACTCGCCGTTCCGTTACCATAACCGATGGCTTCGATATCATACTTGGCCACCAGTTCTTTGATAGTCTGTACAGCTCCGTTCCAGTCGTTCTGCGGTGCATGCGGAAATATGGTATTGTACTTTAAGAAAGTGCCCTGTTCATCCAGGCAAACCACTTTACACCCGGTACGAAAACCGGGATCAATGGCCATTACCCGTTTATGTCCTAATGGTGAAGCCATTAATAGCTGGCGAAGATTCTCTGCAAATACCCTGATAGCTTCTTCATCCGCTTTTGTTTTACTGGCCATACGAAATTCTGTCTCGATAGAAGGCTGCAATAAACGATTATATGAATCTTCTATGGCCAGTTCCACCTGTTTGGCTGCCGGCATTGATGATTTCAGCAAAATCCTTTTCAGTTCTGCATGTGCCGTCTCTTTTTCAATATTGATCGTCATGATCAGGAAACCTTCCTTCTCACCCCGGCGTATGGCTAATATCCTGTGTGAAGGACTCTGTGCCAGTGGCTCTTTGAACTCAAAATAGTCCCTGTATTTCTGCGCTTCTTCCTCTTCTTTCTTTGTTGTAAGTACTCTTGAGGAAATAACTGCTTCTTCTGTAAATAATTTCCGAACCAGGTTCCTTGCCTGCTCATTCTCAGCGATCCATTCGGCCATGATATCCCTGGCTCCCTGTAAGGCTTCTGCAGTATCCTTTACGTTTTCATTGATAAATTTTGAAGCTGCTTCTTCAGGATTATCATTACCCTGTTCAAATAACAATTTAGCCAGTGGATCCAATCCTTTTTCAATGGCAACGCTTGCTTTTGTTTTGCGTTTGGGTTTATAGGGCAGGTAAATGTCCTCCAGCTCTGTTGCATTCACACATTCTTCAATTCTTTTCTTTAGCTCCGGCGTCATCTTACCGGCCTCCTCAATGGTCTTGAGAACAGTTTCTTTTCTCTTTTCCAGCTCATTGTAGTACCTGATCTGTTCTATCACATTTGCAATAGCTACTTCATCCAGGTTTCCTGTGGCCTCTTTCCGGTAACGGGCTATAAAGGGAATTGTAGATCCCTCGTTATGCAGTTCATAAATACTATTGATCTGCTTTAAAGACAAGTTTAATACAGCGGCAATATGCTGTGAATATTTTAGTTCCATAGGTTCATTGTTTGGGGGAGCAAATCTAACGGTAGCAACAGAAGAAAAAAATTTGTTTTTACCCACATTCCAGTATAAAAAAAGCTGTCATAAAAGACAGCTTTTAACTAATAAGTCAAATAATTATTCTTCTGCGGTATTCTTCATTGCCGATAACACAGGATAAGGGTTTTTAGTAATGATGGTCTTTCCTGACAGATCAACCATTTTACTGTTTATCTCCACCATGCCGTTCTCACTGATTCCGGTTTCTACCTGCACCAGGCTGAATGTATTCTTACCTGTCTGTTCGAGTACATACTGTGTATTGCCAAAGCGGACCACCGCTTCTTCCGGCACCGCCAAAGTTTCCGCATTGCTCACTTTGATTCTCGCATTCAGGAACATACCAGGCAATAATCTTTCGGGTTGCTTTTCAAAATGGCAATGTACCAATGCACTCCGGTTCTCATCCACATTTTTTGTGACCAGTAATACTTCACAGGCATAGTCAGTGCCCGGTTCATCAACAAAGGTTACCAGCACCTGTTGTTTAGGCCTTACTTTGGCAATGTCTTTTTCAAAGACAGTCAGCGCTGCGTGCATATCATCCGGGTTTATCAGCTCAAACAGCACATCGGATGGGTTTACATATTTACCGATATTCACATTTACTTTAGACACAAATCCATTGATGGGTGAATAGACAGGTACACTCCGGGAAATATTATTCTCAGTCAGTTTACCAGGATTAATATTGATCAGTTGTAATTTTTCACTGTAGCCCTTCACCAATACTTTTTGAGAAGAGTAGTCGGCCTGTGCCTGCTGATAGATCTTATCAGCATTCACATTGTTTTCATTTAATAATTTTTGCCTTTCAAACTCCTTTTCCAGGTATTGTAATCTGGCTACTGCCACCAGGTAGTCCTGCTGCAACTGTACCAATGACTGATCTTCCATCACCGCTATCACCTCCCCTTTGCTAATATGCATACCCGGCAACAATCTTGTCGTTTTCAGGTAACCGCCCATGGGAAAACTGACAGACACAATATTCTGCGGGGGCACATCAACCAATCCATTTACTTTCAGTTCACTGTTAAGTAACTGTTTTTGCACAAGTCCTGTCTCTACCCCTGCATTTTTTAGCTGTTCGTCTGTGAGTGTTATCTTATCTGCCGGTTCTTCTTCTTTCGCTGCGGATTCCGTCTTTTTGGAAGAGCAGGCAAACAACGAAGTTGCCAGCAGTATTACTATGATATTGCGCATAAAATTTTATTTTCCGGTTAAATATTCTAATTCAATCAGGGCCATGTTGTACTGAAATAATGTTTGCAGGTGACCCAACTGTATATTGACTGCATTGTTCATCAGCATTGACCATTCCAGGTAGCTGATCTCTCCTTTTTCAAAAGCAAGCTTTGCATTTTTGATAATTAATTCCGATTGCTGAACTCCTGTCTGTTCATAATAATGCAGGTTTCTCTCCTGCTTTCTGAATTCTTCAGCGGCCTGCTGCAATTTTGTTTTCAACTGTAATGTGGCAGACTCTGTCACCAGTTTACTCACCTGCTCATTCAGTTGTCCAGCTTTTATCCTTGCTTTTGTTGCTTTATTGAAAATGGGAAGTCCCAACGATAAACTGAAAATATTGAACCTGTCGCCGGCCCCATAGTACTTTTGGTTAACTCCATCCGGACTTTGGTAACCTATAATCGACATATTGTTATAGCCAATTGTTACATCGGGGCTCAATCTTGATTTTTCCACTGCTGTTTGAGCCGCTGTAGTTTTTTCCAGCATCCGGCTGTATTGCACCTGCGGATGCTGATTAACAGCTGAAGTATCCCCCAGACCCGTAGTTCCTTCTCTTTTTACAGTTGAATAAGCCGGTAGTAACAGTTCGTTTATATTCAATATCCATTGCAGGTACTTTTGGGCAATCAAAATATCTGCATCTGTTTGCTGCTGCTGCAGGGCAAGCTGTTGCAGCTGGGCGTCCGCAGTAGTTTTCTCCAGCAGGTTACTTTCACCAGCCTTGAGCCGCAATGCAGCCGACTGCTGAAAGCGGCTGTAAACAGAATCAAGCCGCAGCAAGATCTTCTTTCTTTCCAGCAGATCTGCCAGCTGATAGAATACTTTTTTTACTTCCCTGCGCAACTCTGCTTCTTTCCAGTTTACCATTTGCTGCTGTGCTACTTCATTCGACTGGTACCAGTCTTTCTGCCTGCGATACACAACGGGCATACCAAAAGTCTGACTGATAAAGAAACGGTTATCGTTATTAAAACTATTGATGTTGCCGTATTCAGTACCGATCACTGTTTTAGCAGGGTCAAAAACACCGCTTTGCAATTGTTTCCAGTAACCGGTTTCCATCCTGGCACTTTGTAGTGAAAGGTTTTTTTCTGTTGCCATATTCAGTACTTCCTCTAATGTCACTTTCCGTTGTGCAACTGAAACCTGTGAAAGCAGCAAGCTTAGAATCAAAATTGTTGCAGCTGGTTTTACTTTATGCCTGCGTTTTCTTTTCCTTTCAAACCATGTGTATAGTATAGGAAGCACTACCAGTGTTAAAAAAGTTGCTGTTATCAATCCACCGATAACGACAGTAGCCAGTGGTCTTTGTACTTCTGCACCGGGGCCATTACTCAATGCCATCGGCATGAAGCCTAAAGAAGCTACCGCAGCCGTCATCAGCACCGGTCGCAGACGAATTTGTGTTCCTTCCATAACAATGTGTTTAATATCATTTAATCCATGTTGTTTTAACCGGTTGAATTCTGCTATCAATACAATACCGTTTAATACAGCCACACCAAATAAGGCGATAAATCCAACACCGGCTGAAATACTAAAGGGCATGCCTCTTGTCCATAGCGCTAACACACCACCAATGGCGGACAAAGGAATGGCGGTGAAAATGAGGATACCATATTTCAAAGAACCAAAAGCAAAATAGAGCATTACCAATATCAGCAACAAGGCGGCAGGAACTGCCAGTGATAAGCGCTGCTTCGCTTCTACCAGGTTTTCAAATTGTCCTCCATACTTTACATAATAGCCCGAAGGCAGACCCAGTTGTTTCTTTTCTTTTTCACTTAACTCTTTTACGACCGATTCAACATCTCTTCCCCTTACGTTGAAGCCGACAATGATCCTTCGTTTTGCGTCTTCCCGTTGTATCTGGTTGGGGCCTTCCTTTATTTCCACTGTAGCTACCTGGTATAAAGGAACCTGCAAACCGTTTGGTGTTGGTATCAGCAATTGCTGAACATCGGTTAAATCCTGCCTCACCTCATCTTTCATCCTCACCACCAGGTCATATCTCCTTTCATTTTCATATACGAGGCCGGCGCTTTCACCGGCGAAAGCAGTTCGGATAACCTGGTTCACTTCTGCAATATTCAACTGGTAATGTGCCATGGCCTCCCTGTTATATTTCACAACGATCTGGGGCAGCCCTGTTACCACTTCCACATAAATATCTTTGGCCCCCTGCACAGTATTGATGATACCTGCCATTTTATTGGCATAAGATGAAAGGCTGTCCAGGTCTTCTCCGAAAATCTTGCAAACGATATCCTGTCTCGCACCGGATATCAGTTCATTGAACCGCATCTGTACCGGGAACTGGAAACCACTGGTCATACCCGGGATTTCCTGTAAGGCCTTACTCATCTTGTTTGCCAGTTCATCATAGCTGGAAGCAGATGTCCACTGACTTTTTGGTTTTAAAGTGATAATGATATCTGTCATTTCCACCGGCATGGGGTCGGTTGGAATTTCACTGGCACCGATCCGGGTTACAATCTTTTCCACTTCGGGAAACCTGTCTTCCAAAATTGTAACTGCTTTTTGAGTTGTTTTAATTGTTTCTGTCAGGGAACTTCCGGTCAGTATTCTTGCATCCACCGCAAAATCTCCTTCCTGCAGTTTTGGGATGAACTCTCCTCCCAAACGGCTCATAATGAGAAGTGCAACGGCGAATAAAAGTAAAACTGCCCCGACCACCATTTTGGGAAATTTCAAGGCCAGCTCCAGTGTTGGCTTATAAAGCTTTTGCAGGAATTTCATCATCTTATCAGCCCATGTGTCTTTATGGCTGAGCTTTTTACTCAGGAATAACGATGACATCATCGGAACATAAGTAATGGATAAGATGAAAGCTCCAATCAGCGCAAAAGAAACTGTCTGCGCCATTGGTTTAAACATTTTTCCTTCAATACCTGTCAGTGTCAGGATGGGCAGGTACACAATGAGTATAATGATCTGTCCAAATACTGCCGAGTTCATCATCTTACCAGCAGAACTTTCCACTTCATCGTTCATTTGCGGCTGAGTGATATGTGTAAGACCTGCAAAATGTTTATTGTGCGAAAGCCGGTGCAACACTGCTTCCACGATGATGACAGCGCCATCTACAATCAATCCAAAATCCAGTGCACCGAGGCTCATCAGGTTTCCGGACACACCAAATACATTCATCAGTATCACTGCAAAAAGCATGGAAAGCGGAATAACAGAAGCTACAATGAATCCTGCCCGCAGGTTTCCCAGGAAAATCACCAGTACAAATATGACAATGAGTGCACCTTCAATTAAATTGGTCTTCACAGTACCAATAGCATTGTCTACCATTTTTGTCCGGTCATAGAACGTTTCCAGGATAACACCCTCCGGTAATGTTTTTTTGATCTGTTCAATCCGCTGTTTGACATTATGTACAACCTGCTCTGCATTGGCCCCTTTCAGCATTAATACTACAGCGCC
>CAYPBW010000042.1:8231-18405 GCA_964409055.1 uncultured Chitinophaga sp.
GGCAAAACGGCTATTTCATATTGCTTCAGGTAACCGCCAAAACTGCTGACATCGGCCACGCCCGGGGTGCCCAATAATTGTCTTCTTACTATCCAGTCCTGTATCGACCTGAGTTCAGTAAGGTCATACTTGGTTTCATATCCTTTTTTGGGACGTAGTACATATTGATAAATTTCTCCCAAACCAGTTGTTGCCGGCGCCAGTTCAGGTCTTCCTGCTGTAGCCGGAATCTGGTCTTTTACCTGTCCCAGTCTTTCCGATACCTGTTGCCTTGCCCAATAGATATCAGTATGATCGTTAAAAACCACCGTAACTACTGATAAGCCAAAACGGGATATTGACCGCATTTCGGTAATACCCGGAATATTGGCCGTAGCCTGTTCTATCGGAAAAGTAACCAACCGTTCTACCTCCGGTGCCGCCAGTGATGGCGAGACAGTTATTACCTGTACCTGGTTACTGGTAATATCAGGTAAAGCGTCTATGGGTAATTTCCTGAGGTCTATTGCTCCCCATATAATCAGCCCTATGGTCAATAAACCGATGATAAGCTTGTTCCTTACGGAAAAGCGAATAGTTGTATTTAGCATGAAAGAAAATTTGTGCCTTAAAAAATCAGATCATATCGTTTCAGGCACAACGGGGAGGCTGGAAAATATCGAAAGAAGTGAATTGAGGCTTGTTGATCTCATTAAAGAGATGAAATTCATTTGACTGTTCGGGTAATGGCTGGATTTCTACTGTAACCTGCAAACATTCACAAACACTGGCAGTAGTAACAATACAGCAATCTGTATCCCTGAAGGGTAATTGCTGGTCCCGCTGATAATCATCATCGACCACAATCGGATCAAAGTAATGCAGCTTGATAAAAGCCCAGAAACTAATTGAGGGCTCTTCTTGTTTGTGTTCTTTGAAATGCTCCAGCAATACAGGTATCTTCAGCAGGTTATGTAACTCTGCAAATGACAGCATGTAAACAGAAATCAGCAATATGCCGGTTAGTTTTCGCACCAGGTAAAGATACAAAAGCAAATTTTTATCCCGGTGACAAATATCACTATTGTTACTTAATAGTCAGTCTTAATCCGCCAAACAAACGGAGACCCTGGTTGGGCGCATAAACATAAGAGGGGTCGAAAGTGAGCCCATAAGGATTTTCCGGAGTAATTTTTACCGAACCATCAGGATTATATTCCACTTTTTTATCAAAAGGATCATGTGAACGGGCAACCAGGAAAGGAACATTCTTTGCAGGTGTCCAGTTCAGCAGGTTCTTCACTCCAGCGAAAATCTCCAGTTGCCTGTTAACTAGTTTACTGAGCTGAATATTCTGAATACTCCAGACAGGAGAAAACCCTGGTCTTGGATCTGCAGAAGATAATAAAGGCAACCGCATAGGACCATATACATTGCCAGTATAATCAATCGTAAAGCCTGAAGAAGGAATCGCATAAGTAATAGCCCATGTTCCGCTCCACTTTTCTGTAAGTACAGGACGGGTAGTTGAACGCTTACCCGTTTCATCCTTTTCTGTCTTTTGCACATCCTGAATAGTGATACCCATGATGCCCTTCAGGCGATTGGCATGATTCAACTCAATATTCAGTGAAAATCCTTTTGATCCGGCATATCCATCCAGATTCTTATATATTATTTTATTGGGATCAGCATCATAGTCCGGAATAATCTGGTTAGTAAAATGAGAGTACCAGGCCGATGCATCAAGGTTAAGTCCGAATTGTTTCCACTTTTTATACCAGGTGTAATTGAGGTTCATATTGTAGCTTCTTTCGGGTTTCAATGATTCTTGTACCTCCACTGCTCTTGCCCCTGTCAATGCTGCATGTTCTTCAGTAAATAAACTAACCACCCTGAAACCTGTACCTGCATTCAGCCGAAAAACCTGTCCGTCTTTTACTGACCATTTCCAGGCTATCCTTGGTGTAATTATTCCCTTATGGACAGGATGCCGGTCATACCGAAGCCCCAACAGCAACAGGTGTTTTGCTCCTGTTTTCCATTCGTCCTGCAAAAAAATACCGGGGATAAATGTTTTATCGGCCCTGTTATTACCGGTTAAAGTATCCTGCGTGGCAGTAGAATTGTCATCATAGTAATTATACCGGTTTGTAATCCCTGCTAACAGGGAATGAGTATTCCCGACAACCTTGTCCCATGTCAGTTGTGCAAAAGCAATCTTCTGATCACCCATGTATGGCGTAGTGCCATAGTACGAATTCTGCTGATGCCCGGTTGCTGAGAAGGAAAGCATTATTTTTTCTGCTGACGGAAGCTGGTAATTTCCGATCAGTTCCCAACGGCTGGTATATATACTTTCTCCGTATATACTGTCAGTGCCCCTGAAACTTCTATTCCAATTCATATCTCCGCCCCACCGGTCTTCATAGAAATATCTTCCTGCCAGTGAAGCAGTACGGTTGTACTTTCTTGAAAAATTTGTTTTACTAAAAACAGAAATCCGGTGCTGAAGTGCTATGTCCGTAAACTGGTCATTATTCCTGTCAAACGGATGCTGATAATTAAAATAATTTATTCCCAGCAGAGAATTAACCCTTTTTCCGGCCTTAAAACGAATTCCGGCATCAACATTATGTTCCAACCAGCTTGTTGACATCAGGTTGGCTGTAAATCGGGGAGCTTTATCCGGTGATTTAGTAATGATATTGATCAGGCCGCCGATTGCTTCAGAGCCATATAAACCCGAAGCCGGACCTTTGACAATCTCAACTCTTTCGATCAACTGTGTCGGTATCCCAAACAAACCATATACTGAAGCAAGGCTACTGACAATCGGCATACCATCAATAGTGATCATTGTATAAGGACCTTCCAGTCCGTTGATATGAATATCACCTGTATTGCAAACACTGCAATTCAACTGCGGACGAACACCATTTACATTTTGCAACGATTCAAAAATACTTGGCGCCGGATTTTTCTTTAAAAACTGTGGGGTATACACTTCTACGGCAACAGGGCTTTCCGATCGCTTAACAGCCTTCATCGTTCCGGTTATTACAACTGCATCCAGTTCTACCTGAAGCGGTGACAGGGGGACCAGGATAAAATTATTTTCTCCAACTGTTACTTTTTTTCTTTCAAACCCTGAACTGCTGACTTCCAAAACAGAACTGGCCATGGCATGAATGGAGAAATTTCCGTTAGTATCACTTACAGAGAAAGCAGATGAATCTCCTGTTATTACCGAAGCGCCGCTTACAGGTTCCCGTGTCTGCTCATTGATGACACGGCCATTGACCGTTCTTTGCGCATCAGCAGAAATAACAATACAGGACAAGCCGATTATTATTGCCAGTTTTTGTTTCATTATTCAGTATACCTAAACAAATTTTTAGCCTTGTCTAAATATTTGTTTAAGTAAAATTAAATAAATTAGTTGAAACAACCCTGTTACTTCTTTTCGTTGCGATTAGTGCCTGTGCCTGACTCCTCTTTTTATGAAAATATAATTGACTGGAAATGCGGCAATAAAGCCTGCGGTCAGTCCCAATAACATTCCTTTCCAGAAGGTCCATTCGTGGAGATGCGCATCCATCACACCCGGTGTATTCACCTGGACCAATACTTCTACTGTTTCCATTACAGCTATACTCAGTCCCTCCGCTACAAGCACCTGGCGAAAGGCGGCTCTTATAGAATAGCCAGCCCTTAATAATGGAATGATGCCAAGAGCAAAACCAAGCACAAACCCCAGGGTGATGGCGAGGATCATTGTAGAAGTATTATCCCAGCCGAGCCATGTGCCGATAACCATACCCAACACCTCGCCGAGTCCGCATCCAATAAGACAGTGCAGGGTGGCACTGAGGGCCAGTACAAAATGATTTTCCCTTTCATGGACTTTAGTTGATGCATGATCATTCATTTGATGATGAGCATGACCCTGATGATGAAGATGATGGTTCATTGTTTCTAGTTTAATGGTTATGAAGGCGGGGTCTTATCTGTATGTAAACTTGTAAACCAACCGGTGATTTACCGTATAAAAGTCTCAGATCTTTATCCGCTCCATTTACAGTAAACTGTGTACCCGCTGCGATGTCTGCCTTTTTTATTTGCAGTACCTGCCTGTTATATCCCAGGCTAAATCCGTGGATATTAAAATTCCGGTGAGGATACGAATTATCCAGATCCAGCTCTTCCTTTGATTTTTGTACATATTCATATCTTGTATAAAGCGCATTTTTGCTGAACTGGTAATTGCCTTCCAGCAAGAATGAATGCTCCTGATGATCAGCTCCCTTATCATTTAATCCCCAGATGGCCGCTGCAGAAATATGATTCAATGACTTAAGCTTCCTGGCATATAAAACAGATCCTGTAGTTCTTTTGACGTTTTCATCCGGCTCAAGCGATTCAGGGCTTTTTATGAAACCCTGCGAAAATTGAAGCGTCCAGTTTACTGTCGGGCTATAGGAAAGCCGGTAAGAATAGCTGTCAAATTTTGGTTTGTCAAAACCAAAACGTTCCTCATCCGGCTCCCGTCCTGTAAATAGGGATCCCTCTGCCTTGAATTTTTTATACCGAATTCCCAGAGTAGTAGTTCCAAAAGTAATATGTGTTGCATCCTGCCAGTGATGGCCAAGGGGTGCATCAGGGTTGTTCATGGCAGAAATCCTATGCATAAAGGCGGGTGCGCCAAGAGCAGGTTCTCCGGGATAGCCAACATATGCAAATACATCCAGTTCTTTACTAAACATCCGGGTGTAACCAATACTTAATGCTGAAAATAAATCATGCGGATGCTGCCGGTCTATCAATCGCTGTCCCTTGTATGTTTCACCAGACTGGAATAGTAAAGGATAACCATTACCTCCGTCTGTAATGCGGTCAAGACTTATCATCGCAGTAGCATTTAGCAATCCCTTACTGCCCACTTTTCTGTTCATCATAGCCATAAACCAATTAGGCGAACTGAATGCTTCTCCTCCCCTGCTGCCAGAAGAAAACACATCCTGGCTGGTGTAACGCAAAAAGATATTCCCATGAAACATCCAGTCTGTTTTGGACTTACTGCGCATCCACATATACATAGGACTTGCATCGGGATTCCAGCCTGTGCCTGATCCATTGCGGCTCATTGGCAGGTTCCTGGAATAAGCATGCGACGGCATCGTGTGCCTAAAATCATTATTTTTCATGGTGTCAGTTCTTTTTGACATTGTATCCTGCATTGTGTGATGTTCATGCTGGGAAAATGCGGTAACAGAAATGACCAGGGTGAACAGAAATAATGTCAGCTTCTTCATATTTGTAGGTTTTTGTTTCGTTGAAAAATTCAGTTCTATACCAGGCCCGCAATCATTATAATGCCCATAGCTACCATCAAAAGATCTTCAACAATAGTGACAGTGCTCATTGGTAAATTAAAGACAGCTCCCAGGCAGGCGCAGCGGATCTTTCGTTTATTCATCACAGCCTTTATCACACCAATGCTGCTAAAGCCCATCAATGCGACTGTAACCACACTTGTCACTAATGGCTCCCAATTGCTGATGTACGCAAGTCCTAATCCAAGCTCAAGAAATGGATAAATTATACCATAACTATACCATTTTGTTGCCAGCAGGTCATAGCTGCTGTAGCTATCAGCAAAACCTTTCAGGTCTAAAAACTTGAAAAAAGAAAACGCAATAAAAAATCCACCCATGAAAAAATGCATCCAATACATCGTATGAAATTTGCCATCCCTGAATGAAGCAATGGTTGCCATCAGGATGATAAAAGCAAAGACAAGTAACAGGGGCTTGTAAGTTTTCAGCCAGTTATTGCTCTGATCACCTCCCGTTTCATGAACCGGCATGCCACCTGTTTCATTAATTTTATAATCACCTGCCCTGGCAATCGCATTTTGCAGTGTATTGACTGAAATATGGCTGCTCATTGTCAACTTTGCCTGTGGATAGGCCAGTTGAATCTCTGCTTCGGTGATTTCCCCGAGTTTTAGCAATTCGCTTTTTACTTTAGCTGTACAGCTTTTGCAACTCATTCCGTCAATCTGATATAAATGTGTCATATTGGTAAGTTTCTGACACAAATTTCAGCTATACCCGGCCTGCCACTGTTATACAATTCTGTATAAGTGTTATATCATTTTAAGGTCACAGGGAATCGAGATGGCGGCGGTGGTGTTCATTCAGTTTTTTAAACTGGCTGGGGGTGAGGCCGGTTATTTTCTTGAACTGGGCAGAAAGATGTGCCACACTGCTATAGCCCAGCTTGAAAGCCATCTGGCTTAGAGAAAGTTCATCATAAACAAGCAGCTCTTTTACTTTCTCAATCTTCTGTAAAATAAAATACTGCTCAATCGTTGTTCCGGTAACGGATGAAAAAAGGTTACTCAGGTAATTATAATCCTTATGAACTTTATTGGCGATAAAATCAGAGAGATTATCATTCATCTCGTCTAATTCACCATAGTGAACGAGAGTAACAATTTCATTTTTGATCTGTTCAATAACTTTTACCCGCTGGTCATCGAGCATTTCAAAACCTTCTGCCGTTAATTGCTCCCTGACCTTTGTTTCCTGTGTTTCTGACAGTGGCCCGGATAATTCTATAATACCTAATCTTGCCGATTTAACCTCAGCGCCTGCAGATTGAAATATGCCCGATACCGTTTTAATGCATCGGGCACATACCATATTTTTAATATTATAAACTGACATTATTAATGATACAGCAGTAATTTAAAGTTACTTTATTTTATACCGGAACCCGGCATAAAACATTCGCCCGGTTACAGGTCCCCAAATGAGCGAAGCATCGAAATAGGGGCCAAAGGGCTGATCAGCACTCACTATTACATCACCCTGCAGGAAATTAGTCAGATTCTCTCCGCCAATATAGAAATCAACGGGACGCTTCTTGCCTACTGTTTTACTTACCTGTGCATTCATCAGGATATAGGAAGGAGATTCTAACCTTTTTTGATAAACAGGCGGATTAGCTGATGTATTGGTTATACGCTTTGAGCCATTGAAATTAAACGTATAATCAAATTTCCATCTCCCGGCTTCATACGCAAGGTTCGTGAAAGCCCTATGTCTTGCTGTGAAAGGTTTTTGCAGCAACTGACCATTATAAGTGGATTTAACATCAAAGAAGCGATAGGCCAGTCTTACTTCCAGTTTCTTAACAGGTTCCATGTTCATTTCAGCCTGGAAACTGTTAGACCAGGATTTTCCATCCAGGTTATAAAACTTTACCTTTCTTGCATCCTCAAGGTCTACAATTACCTGTTGCTGAAAATCATTCCTGAAAAAGTCAAGTGCAAAATTGGCACTACGGTTAAACAACCTGAATTTCTGATCTATGCTTATTCCCTTGTTCCAGGCTACTTCCGGGTCAAGCCCATATGCTTTACCTGCAGACGAAGTGATAATATTCATCTGTCTTGCACTGACAAATACACTGTTATTCTCCGCAAAAATATTGGCAGTACGCTGACCGCGGCCTGCACTTAACCGGATCGTAGTCCCTTTCACCGGTTCATACCGAACATGTAATCTTGGTGTGGCAAACCAGCCAAAAAGGCTGTTATGATCAGCCCTTATTCCTGCTACAATATTGAATTTCTCTACGGGAGTAAACGTATATTCAAAGAATGCACCGGGAACGGTCTCCTGTCTTTCGTACCGGGTGGTATTAAACAATTCGTTGTAATTGTCAGACAAAAAGCTCATCCCGGTCCTGAACTTGTGTGCCGTAGTCCCGATGATTGATTGGTATATAAGGTTGGCATAAAAATTCTTCTGCCGTCCGTAGTAAGAAGTCATCCCAAAGTAAGAATCCTGCTTATGGTCAAAAGCAGACAACTGCAACCCGATACTCTTGTATTTTTTCTCCGGGAATACATAACCTGCCTTACCATACACTTCATAACGGTTTGTTTTTATACCTAATCCATAGCTGCGGGTAGTGAATTTATCTTTATCAGGGTCAAAGCTTGTTTGACCACCGGTAAAATCATCGATCAGTATCTTGAATCCCAGTTGTGACTCAAATCCTTTGGTCCCGTTGTAATTCCAGCGGTTAACCGCAGTGAACAGGTTGCCGGAAGTCATATCCCTGAAGCCATCCTTATTGTAATCAACATTTGTCTTTGTCTGAAAATTATCATGCAACAACAAAGCAGTGCTCCACTTATCCCCAAACTTTTCGGTCAATACCAGGTTCAGGTCTGTCTTGGTCATATCATTGATATATGCATTGAGGTAAAGCTTCTCCGCTGTTTGTGGCTTTTTCAGCTCCACATTTATTTGCCCCGCAATACTTTCATACCCGTTTACTACCGAGCCTACTCCCTTATTCAATTGAATGGATTCAACAAAAGGGCCAGGTATAAAATTCAGTCCAAAAGGCGTAGCCAACCCTCTCGGACCAGGCAGGCTTTCTACAGTAAGCTGTGTGTAGTTACCGCTCAATCCGAGCAATTGTATTTGCTTGGAGCCGGTTACTGCATCGTTATACGATACATCAACTGAAGGATTTGTCTCAAAACTTTCACTCAGGTTACAGCAGGCTGCCTTGAACAATTCTCTTTCTGTCATAACCTGCGTCCTTATCGGGTTCAATGATGATAAGTAAGTAGAACGTTGTTTTGCAGAAACAGTAACCTCGTTAAGCTGCTTGCCTGAAGCAAGGATGATTTTCAACTCCCTTGCATTGCCTGTTGAAATGGTATCCGGTGTATAACCCGTATAACTTATGATCAGCCGGTTGGCCTCTTTGATTTGCCTGATAGAGAAAACACCGGATGAGTCGGAAACAGTACCGGTGTTGGTTCCCAGCCAAACGACCGATGCTCCAGCCAGGGGAACAAAACCGCCCTGCCTGTTTTCTTCCAGTACTACTCCTTTGATAATTTTTAGTTCCGCAGAACCATTATTACTTTCCTTGTTTTCTCCTGTTCCACTATTTGCCGTAGAAGCATTCAGTTCACGATAACGACAGCAGGCAGGCAATGCATTATAGACTGCATCTTTTGCCAGCTCAAAATCATTGTCATGGCCCCTGTCCGCAATCCTGCATTGTATCTTCTCCAGTGTAATAGCAGCAGGATTATAAACCAGTGAAAGTTTTTGTGTATTCACATCCCATACGGCAGACTTCACCCCTTTTCTTTCGAGGGCAGCCTTTTCAATTCTTTCCTTGCACATTTCGCAGGCCCCGGCCACATAAATCACAGCCGTGGAGTCTTTTGATGATTGTGCCATCACTTTCCCGAAAGAAAGCAAAATGATAGCCACAAAGGCTACACTTATATTTTTAGTTAACATTGTTTGTGTTTTAAATGAACTACATCATTTCTTCTTCTTCAATGCACCCAGGAATGTTCGTTCAAAACTGATCAACCAGCTATTGGAAGTCATGCGTTGCATATTACCGCCCAGCTGAAACCGGTAACCAAAGTTCAATTTGGCATTGCTGTTAAAGATCAGCTGCATGGCAGTGGCGAGATCTACAAAATAAGTACTCCTGTCCAGTGTTTGCTGTGCCAGCAGCTCGGCATACAAATTCAGGTTGGTCTGGCGATAATCTTTATACTCTTTTGGCAAAACGAGATAGCCCGCAGATACAGCATAATTCATCGACTGGTAATTGCGGGCAGGTATATATAGTACTTTATTTGTTCTCGATTCGTGAAGCACCTGTGTATGTGAAACCGTGCCGGAGAGTGCCAACTTATGCCACAATTGTGTAGCAATAACGCCCAATTCTACACCACTCTTATCTCCCATCAGGGTTATTTCATCATAATGAAAAGGAGCCCTTGTGGAAGAAGCCTCTGCAAACACCGCCATCCGGAAATGTTTATGCAACTCATCTTTGGAAAGGAAACGATATTTCGCATAAAGATTCACTGATTCATACCGGAAATTGGGTGTATGCATATTCGCAAACGTACCACCGGCTGCCACCATGAATTTCTTGCTTACTCCTAAGTAAACCTGTGGCATAAGCCGGTGAGAAAACCGCCCGTATATCTTATCGCTGGTTACAAAGTGATTGGTCAGCTTTACACTAAGCGAATGCGCCGGGACATTACTCGCTGGTTCAGAAAATACATACAATTCCTGTCCGCTCATTCGAAAAGCAGTGAACAATAATACCAGTATGAACAGTT
>CAYPBW010000043.1:0-18382 GCA_964409055.1 uncultured Chitinophaga sp.
CTGCTGTGATGATACCGGCGGGTAGAGCAAAAAAAGCTACACCTGTCAGCATGATTACCATGGCCATCGCCTTGCCAACATATGTCATTGGGTACATATCACCGTATCCGGTTGTGGTCAGTGTAACAACAGCCCACCAGATAGTGGCGGGTATGCTCGTAAATTTTGTTTTATTCTCCGGATGCAGGTGCTCAGCGAAATAAATTGCACAGGAAGCAATGATGATCAGAAACATAACCAAAACAAAGCTGAGCAATAATTCATTGAATCTTTTCTTGAATACATTGGAGATCATATGGGCAGACTTCATGTAAGCTGTAAGCCTGAATAACCGGAAGAAGCGCATCAGGCGAAGTATCCTCAGCACCCGGAGATCGAAACCGATAATTACATGTATGTAAAAAGGAAGAATGGCCAGTAAGTCCACAAGTGCACCGGGTGATACCATGTATTTTAACCTGCCCCGGATACTTCCTTTGTATTTCTCTTCATGGTTGCTGCTCCAAACCCTAAGCACATATTCAATTGAGAAAATAATAACGGATACAAGGTCAAAGTAGTGAAAGAAGTCCGCATATTTTTCATGCAATGATGAAACGGTTTCCAGCATTACAGCGATCACATTCAGAATGATCAATGAAATGATGAAGATGTTAATGATCTTGTCCCAGTGCTTATCGCCTACAATTTCAGGATGCAACAGGCCATGCACCTTTTTTTTGGTCACCTTATACATATGGGCAGGTTAGATTTGGTAACTAAAGTTAAATTAAAATCCCCCCGATAATGTTACCGGGGGGATTTTAATTGCATTCAGCTGCAAATATCTTATTGCGGCATCAATTCTTTAGCAATAGCCATAGTCCAGTCAGTCCACTTTTTAGCTTCATCAGGAGATGTGGCCAGTTTGGTACCAATTTCAGTAGCTCTTTTTGACCAGTCCTGCATTTTTTGTGCTAATGCAGAAAGTTTAGCAGGGTCTTTCATACCATCTTTATATTCTTTAATAAAGGCAGCATAATCGTTAGCAAATTTCTGTACTTCAGGATCTGAAAACGAAGGAACGCCATCCGCATTGGTAGTGGTTGGTGCAGGATCTGTAGTTGTGGGAGTGGTGGTGGGTTCTGTTGTTGGCTGTGTGGTTGTGGGTTCTTCTTTCTTGTCTTCTTTTTTGTCTTTACAGGCAACTGCCATCAGGCTGACCAGGGCCAGCATCGAAAAAAGTTTTTTCATTGTTTAATGGTTTTGGGTTTAAAAATTGACTGCCAATGTAGTGATTAATCTTTAGAACTACAAGCTGATAATACGCTGTTTTTGCACACACAGGGAAACAAAAAAAGAGCATAATCATGCTCCTTTTTCTGATAGTTATTTCTCATCATGCGTCTTTGCCATGACAATGTTTATATTTCTTACCTGACCCACAAGGACATGGGTCGTTGCGTCCTATTTTGGGTGCGACAGTTACGGGTACCAGTTTGTCTTTTTCATTGGCTGCGTAGTCGTCACCGGTGGCATCCACTTCTTCTTTATTGGCCCGCATTTTACTCATATCAGTTTTTTGCTGGCGGCCCTCTTTCAACTGTGCATCTTCCTGCTGAATAGGAATAGATGAATGGCAAAGGAAGGATACAATATCCTTGTTTACTTCTGCATTCATGTTGCGGAACTGGTTATAAGCCTCCACCTTATATATCACCAGCGGGTCTTTCTGTTCCAGGTAGGCTGTCTGCACACTTTGTTTCAAATCATCCATGGCCCGCAGGTGCTCTTTCCATGCATCATCAATTACCGCCAGGGTAATGGTTTTTTCCAGTGCATTGGTCAATTCAACTGCATTCGAATGCAATGTCTTATCAAGGTTGCTGAGTACGTTCAGCCCCTTGCGTCCATCCGTAAACGGAACAATTACATTTTCTATGTGGCTTCCTTGTGTCAGTCGGATGTTTTTGAAGACCGGTATAGCCTGCTTCTGTAATTCTTCTTTATGACGGTTGTACTTTTCTGTTGCTTCCGTATAAAGACGATCTGTTAATGTATTCAGGTCACCTTTTTTAAACTCCTCTTCATCAATGGAAGTGTCTAAACCAAAGTTGACAATACAGGCCATTTTAAATCCTTCGAAATCTTCCTGTTCACGGAAGGAGCTAACAAGACCTTCTGCAACCATTGAAAATGAAGTGTCAATATCAAGGGCCAATCTTTCTCCAAAAAGGGCATGATTACGCTTCTCATAGACTGCATTACGCTGCTTATTCATCACATCATCATACTCCAGCAAACGTTTACGGATACCGAAGTTGTTTTCCTCTACTTTCTTCTGGGCTCTCTGGATGCTGTTGCTGATCATGCTGTGCTGGATCACATCACCTTCTTTGTAACCCAGTTTATCCATCAGTGATGCAATACGTTCGCTGCCGAACATCCGCATCAGGTCATCTTCCAATGAAACATAGAATTGAGAGGTACCCGGATCGCCCTGGCGGCCGGCACGGCCACGCAACTGCCTGTCCACCCGGCGGCTTTCATGTCGTTCAGTTCCGATAATGGCTAAACCCCCTGCTTCTTTTACACCGGGGCCCAGCTTAATATCCGTACCACGACCGGCCATGTTAGTGGCAATAGTTACAGCACCGGCCAAACCAGCTTCTGCAACAATCTGTGCTTCACGGGCATGCTGCTTTGCGTTCAATACATTGTGAGGGATCTTTTTTTGCTGCAACATTCTGCCGAGTAATTCACTTACCTCAACCGAAGTGGTACCCACAAGGCAGGGTCTGCCGGCATTTCTCAGGTTTTCAATTTCATCAATAACTGCTTTGTATTTTTCTCTTTTTGTTTTGTAAACCAGGTCTTGTTTATCATCCCTCACCATTTTCAGGTTAGTAGGAATGCTCACCACGTCTAATTTGTAGATACTCCACAATTCCGCTGCTTCCGTTTCGGCAGTACCGGTCATCCCTGCCAGTTTGTGATACATACGGAAGTAATTCTGCAATGTGATAGTAGCATAGGTTTGTGTAGCCGCTTCGATCTTTACATTTTCCTTTGCTTCAATAGCCTGGTGCAGGCCATCAGAATATCTTCTGCCTTCGAGTACCCGGCCAGTTTGTTCATCCACAATTTTTACGGCGCCATTATCAATGATGTACTCCACATCTTTATCAAATAAGGTGTAGGCCTTCAGTAACTGCTGCACGGTATGAATACGGTCTGCTTTCTGGGCATAGTCGTTAAGAATTACTTCTTTCTGCTGAAGTTTCTCATCAGCGGAAGCGCTGCTTTTTTCTATCTCTGCCAGTTTGATTCCGATATCAGGTAAAACAAAGAACTCAGGGTCTTCACCCGTTTTGGTGATCATCGCCAGTCCTTTATCGGTCAGGTCTACAGAGTTGTTTTTTTCATCAATATGGAACAGTAGTTCGGCATCTACGATATGCATATTCCGCTGCTGGTCCTGCAGATAATAATTCTCGGCTTTTTGCATCTTCACTTTAATGCCCGGCTCACTCAGGTACTTGATCAGCGGACCATATTTGGGCAGGCCCCTGTAAGCCCTGAAGAGGTAAAGACCGCCACTTTTGGGATCATCATCTCCTTCTGCAATTCTTTTCTTGGCCTCGTTAAGGTTATTACGGATAATTCTTTCCTGTTCTTGTACCAGTTGTTGTACTCTAGGTTTGTGCACATGAAATTGCTGGTCTTCTCCCTTTGGTACAGGGCCGGAAATGATCAGTGGTGTCCTTGCATCATCGATCAATACAGAGTCCACCTCATCCACCATGGCGTAATGGTGCTTGCGCTGCACCATTTCTTCCGGTGTGTGTACCATGTTATCACGGAGATAGTCAAAGCCAAATTCGTTATTGGTGCCATAAGTAATATCGGCGAGGTATGCTTTTCTTCTTTCTTCACTGTTAGGCTGGTGTTTATCGATACAATCGACAACTAAACCAAGCCATTCGAATATGGTACCGTTCCATTCCTGGTCACGACGGGCCAGGTAATCATTCACCGTTACAATGTGTACGCCTTCACCCGGTAATGCATTTAAGTAGGCAGGCAGAGTTGAAACAAGGGTTTTACCCTCACCGGTCGCCATTTCAGCAATTTTACCCTGGTGCAATACCACCCCGCCGATCAACTGCACATCATAATGCACCATGTTCCAGGTTACCTGTCCGCCTGCAGCAGACCATGTATTTTTAAAGACTGATTTTTCACCGTCAATGGTAACATAATCTCTTTTTACACTCAGGTCACGGTCAAGTTGCGTAGCGGTAGCAATGATCTCCGTACTTTCCTTGAAGCGGCGGGCAGTTTCTTTTACTACGGCAAAAGCCTCCGGTAAAATAGCTTCCAGTGCTTCCTCAATCTTTTTATCCCTTTCTTTTTTCAGTTTGTCTACTTCCTGGTAGATGGCATCTTTGCCCAACAGGTCGTTGAAGGGTAAAGTATCAGCCGCAGCATTTCTTTCAGCAATCTCCGCATCAATCTCCTTCAGATGTTCTTTTATACGCTGACGAAACTCCTGTGTCTTGTTACGCAGTTCGTCGTTGCTCAACGACTGGTAAGCATTAAAAAACTGGTTGATTTTAGCGACATAGTGTTCAATTTTCTTCACATCTTTTTCTGACTTACTACCGCCGAATAATTTAGAAATAAAACCAAGCATGGTATTGGGAATTGGGTAATTGGTTGATTAGTTAATTATTAATTGGTCAAAAAGGGATTGCTTAAACTTTCCCGGGAATTCTTTTTGTTGTCAAAAACGGTGCTACAAAAAAGTACAGGCCATATTGACAGCCCTCAAAAGAAGCTCTTTTGAAGGGTGGCAAAGATAAGCCATAGTTTGGAGTTAAACAGCGGCTTTAAACATGCCAATTGATTAATTAAAGGGGTGAGTTTCAGTGCAAATTTCCATCGTTGATGTAACTTTCACCCCTCATGACCAACAGGAAACGTTTCATCTTTTTACCCGGTGTTTTGGCCTTTTTTATTATTATCGGCTTTGTAGCTTGTAAAAGCGAGGATAAAGATGTCAACCAAAATGATAATCCCCAGTCCATCTTTTTAGATTACCAGGTAACTGGAAACGAAGAAGAGGATTCTGTTACCGTTTTATTGCATTTTCGAAACAGCGATATAGAAGGGGAGGCATTCAGATTGGATAAACCTTCTGAAGTAAGGCTGGATGGAGAAAGCCTGGCTTATGACAGCTCAAAAATGACTGGCTTTTACTATGAAGTGCGAAAGTCATTGGGTTCATTTGCTGGGAAGCATAACATAGTCTTTACCGATACAAAAGGTGATTCATACCGGGAAGATTTCTCGTTTCAGGCTTTCAGCCTGGTTAATCCGCCAGCCGAACTCAATTTCAACGACAGCCTGGTGCTACAATTTTCCGGACTGGAAAAGGAAGATTATCTGCTGGTCTTAATGACTGATACCAGTTTTCCCGGCAGGGGAATAAACCGGGTTGAAACGATCAGGAATGGAAAATTAGTTATTGCTCCAGGCGAGCTAAAACAACTCGCCCCTGGACCTGTGCAAATAATGTTTACCCGGGAATTTGAGAGGCCTCTGGAAAATGGTACAAAAAGCGGTGGAAGACTGGCTATAACCTACCGCCTCGGCAGGGAGTTTATCCTGAGAAATTAGACTGAAAAAGAAGGATTTACACAATTAAATCACAGTGTTCGTTTGGGAGCTTATTATTTTGATTCAGCGATGGAATTTTAGCTGTCAGGCCATACCTTTGCGGCCAATTCAAGAAAAACTATGTCAGGTCAGTTAAAAGAGGTAAGAAACCGGATCAAATCGGTACAAAGTACGCAGCAGATTACGAAGGCTATGAAAATGGTGAGTGCCGCCAAATTGCGCCGTGCACAGGACTCCATTTTACAAATGCGCCCCTATGCCCAAAAACTACAGGAAATGCTGACAAATATTGTGAGCAACAGTGAGGGTGGTGCCGGTATGTCATTAGCTACGGAACGTCCTGCTGAAAAAGTGTTGCTGATTGTCCTTACCAGTGACCGCGGCCTTGCAGGTGCATTTAATGCCAATGTTATTAAGCTGACCAAAGCTACCATTGGCGAGAAATATGCTGAACAGTACAAAAAAGGAAATGTAACGATCTGGAATATCGGCAAAAAAGGATACGAACACTTTGCAAAGCTCAATTACAAGACAGATGCTGCTTATAAGGATATTTTCCTTCACCTGACTTTTGAAAATGTACAGCAGGCTTCTGCTGCCGCAATGAAGGCTTTTGAAGAAAAGCAGTTTGATGTAGTGGAACTGGTGTACAGCCAGTTTAAAAATGCGGCGACACAGCGTTTTGTGGTTGAAAGATTCCTTCCGATACCCAAGGTAGAAAAGAAGGATGGCGCAACGAAAGCGGATTTCATCTATGATCCTTCCAAAGAACAATTGATTGCAGAATTAATGCCTAAAATCCTCAATACTCAGTTATTCAAAGCTGTTCTTGATTCCAATGCGTCTGAGCATGGTGCCAGGATGACTGCCATGGATAAAGCCAGCGAGAATGCCAATGAAATGCTGAGGAGCCTGAAGATATCTTACAACCGTGCAAGACAGGCCACCATCACTACCGAATTGACCGAGATTGTAAGCGGCGCCGCTGCATTGCAGGGGTAATAGCCAGATAGTATTGTTTTGAACAGGAATGCCATGTTCAAAATGTTAATAACTGTGTTTCTGACTTCCTCAGGGTAATATTAATTTCGTTCAAATCGTTTCGAAACAACAACCATGGAAATAGCTAATCTGATACCTCATATTGAATCCCTGATTTTTGCCAGTGATAAACCGGTTACAACGTTAGAGCTCACTGACCTGGTAAATAATGCACTGGGCTTTATGGATGATAAAGTTTCCCTTGACCAGGTAGAAGCGGCGCTTGAGGGGATACAAGAAAAATACAGCAGCGAGTTTTATCCTTTTGAAGTGATACAAAGTGGCGGTGGCTGGCAGTTTTTGACTAAAAAGGAATATCATAAAACAGTCGCCCAGTTGAATGGCGATAAGTTTTTAAAACGTCTTTCTGCAGCAGCGCTTGAAACACTGGCAATTGTTGCTTACAAGCAACCGGTTACCAAAGGAGAAATAGAATCTATCCGCGGGGTAAGTTCCGATTATGCTTTGCAAAAATTACTTGAAAAAGAACTGATCATTATCAGCGGCAGAAATGAAAAAGCGCCGGGCCAGCCTCTCTTGTATTCCACTTCAAAGAACTTTATGGATTATTTCGGCATTAACTCCGCAGAGGATCTGCCAAAGATAAAAGAAGTGATAGCTGAACAGTTGGTAGAGCCAACAGTGATAAAAGATGTTCAGTCAGAAAATGAGAACAGTGCAGATGAGCAACTGGACAGTGCTGAGGCATTGGCGGTAAATGATGGGGGTGAACTGGTGATTAATGATGCCAGTAGTGAAGGTGAAGAAAATTAAGATTATTTTTCTCAATAATACTTGCTATGCCATTCCTGCAGGAGTGGCATGTTTGTTTTAACTATTTTCGCAATCATGGCAGCGAAGCTTACAAAGGAACAATTACTAAGTGCAGCGGGTGAATACGGAACACCTGTTTATGTATATCATGCCGAACGGATAAATGAACAATACTTGCGGCTTATTAATGCTTTTAAGGGCACGGACTCCCGTTTTTTTTATGCAGCCAAAGCATTGACAAATATTCATGTGCTGCGATATATCAGGGAAATCGGCTGCAATGTGGACTGCAGTTCTATCAATGAAGCCAGGCTTGCATTGTATGCCGGCTTTGAACCGTCAAATATTTTGTATACATCCAATAATATCGCTTTTGAAGAAATAGAAGAAGCAAAGAACCTGGGTATTCATATCAATATTGACAGCATTTCAAACCTTGAAAAGTTTGGAAAGAAATATGGACACAGCTACCCTGTTGGTATACGTCTGCGTCCCAATATCATGGCAGGTGGCAACCTGAAAATATCAACTGGCCACGCAGCCAGTAAGTTCGGAGTGCCGCTGGAAGATATTGAGCAGGTGCTGAAAGTGCAGAAAGAAACCGGTTTATTCATCCGTACATTACATATACACACCGGCAGTGAGATTAAAGATGTAGAAGTATTTGCTAAAGGCATCGAAGTATTATTGGATGTTGCTCAGCATTTTTCTGAACTGGAAGTCATTGACCTTGGCGGTGGTTTTAAAGTCCCTTATAAGCCTGGTGAAGAAGGAACGGATATAGAAAAACTCGGACAAAAAGTAAAAGAAGAATTTGAAGAGTACGAAAAGAAATACAACCGTCATTTGCAGGTGTGGTTTGAGCCCGGAAAATTCATGGTGAGCGAAGCGGGTTATTTTATTACGAAGGTGAATGTGCTGAAGCAGGCCGGAAACATAATATTTGCCGGTGTGGACACCGGGCTTAATCATTTTATTCGTCCCATGTTTTATGGTGCTTACCATGAAATTGAAAATATCTCCAACCCATCCGGCGAACCTAAGGTGTACAATGTGGTGGGCAATATTTGCGAAACAGACACATTTGCCGAAAGCAGGCCTTTGCCCGGGATCAGGGAAGGTGATTTTCTTGTTTTTAATAATGCAGGTGCCTATGGTTTTGAAATGGCTTCTAATTATAATTCAAGGTACAGGCCTGCTGAAGTCTTATTCAAAAGTGGGTTATCACAACTAATCAGAAGGCGGGAAACATTCGAAGACCTTCTTTCTAATCAAATATAAACGGGCATCTATTTTACAGTGATAATAGTACTGGTCCTTGATGTGACTGGTACATTTCCAAAAGATGTTTCAGTATTTCCTGTTGATTCTGTGTTGATCGTTTTTTCACGGATGATACCGGTATTTTTATCTACCAGGATTTTTCCAGTTGATTTGTTGTTCATGGTAGTAGTCGTTTCATTACCCATCATTTCTGCTTTGCTCACTGTTACAGAACTAGCCGTAAAATCAATCACAATAAGGCTATCGGTTACTTCTGCCAGTTTGTAAGTGGCATTGTATTTTCCGCCTTCGAGGTCGTATGATTCTGTCCATGTATCGCCAATTGCCACTTCCGATTCGGGTAAAACTTTAAAGAAACTGGCTCTTCCTTTTTTAGGGGGCTGCACCAGGTCGAAAACATCCTTCATCATATTGCTGATAATAGCCATCCGGCTGTCGTTTTCGGTGAGTTGAATTTTTTCAGGCAGGGCCATCATGGTAGTGCCGGATGGATCGATGATTATATCGTATTTCTTATCCAGCAAGTCTTTGATAGGTTTTCCGAATGGGCCGCTTATGTCCTTTTCATTGTTGGAATCGAAATTTCTTTTTTGTCCCATACCATCAAACGCAAAATTGACAGATTTCATCTGATGGTTGAGTGTGCTGTTATCATCAGTGGTATTGGTCACTTTGTATTCATGTATGCCTGTTGCATCAACTGTAAAGTCAATAGCCTGTCCCATAGCCTGCTGTGCAATGGTGGTTTTCATTTGCATGGTCACATTCAGCGACTGGCCTTGTTCAAATTTTATTTTCCCTGCCACTTTTTGTCCTATAGCAAAAGAGGCTGATAACAAGCAGGTAAAAGTGATCCAGTTTCTTTTCATAATTTTTAAGATAAGAAGCACAAAAATGACGATAGTTGATGATAAACGTTGCAGTTTTTTAAATATTAACAACAGGAAGTGAATGCCGGTTTATTCGGCCGAACTTGTTATTTTTAATACAAATTACAATTAAAAGAGTTTACTATGCCGATAAGAATGACAGATGATCCTGTAGACCCTAATCAACAGGATGATAGCAGTGGGGGCGGTGGAAGAAGACCCTCTTTCCCGGGTGGAGGTGGTGGTGGATTAATGTCATTACTGCCTATGCTTATGGGATTGTTTAAAGGAAAGGGAATTATTTTTTTGTTAGTACTGGCTGCAGGTGCATACTTCCTGCTTGGAAGGAGCGGAGGCTGCAATGTGGCGGATGTTGTAAAGAAATTTTCAGAAAGCGGATACAATTTTAATCCTGCAGAATTTAATAAGGCTTCCGTTTATGAAGGACTGGAAGATGATGCAGGGAAAAATCCGCTACCTGAGGCAGTTTCATTATTGCGGTTTGCTCCCGACCGGCTCAACCAGGGGCAGCAGGGAAGTTGCGTGGCGTGGAGCTGTGCATACAGTGCTCAAACTATATTAACAGCAGCGGCCACAGGTGCCGATCCCAATTCGATACGTTTTAGCCCTTCTTATTTATATAACCAGATCAAACTGGATGGCTGCCAGGGCTCCTACCTGCAAAGAGCCATGGAGGCGATGAGCAGAAATGGCGGGGTGCCCCTAAGCCAGTATCCTTATAATGACCAGGATTGTGACAGGGAGCCATCATCATCGGACCTACGCATGGGCCAGCAAAATGTGATTCATGGTTTTACCCGTATCACCAACGGAGATAATATCAACGAGATAAGTGTTCGTGGAATTAAAGAACATTTAGCTAAAAATGCACCCGTAGCTATTGGCATGATGGTGGGCCAAAGTTTTATGAATGATATGATGGGACAGGAGTTGTGGACTCCTCAGGGAATGGATGAGTCGCAAATGGGAATGGGGGGACATGCGATGACGGTAATCGGTTATGATGACCGAAAATTTGGCGGCGCATTCCAGATCATGAACAGCTGGGGCCCTGAATGGGGGCAAAACGGTGTAGCCTGGGTTCGGTACAGTGATTTTAAAAACTACGTAAGGGAAGCGTATGGTATCGATCCGCTTCCGAAGAGAAGTAATGTCGCAAACATTCCGCTGGAATGTGCTATTGGGTTGGTGAACAATGAAGACAAACAAAATATTGCATTAAGAACAGCTGGCGGAAATCTATTTGAAACTGTTTCTCCCATAAAAGTGGGTACCCGTTTCAAGATGTCAATCGAGAATGCTACAGAATGCTATATCTATGTATTCGGGCAGGAAGTGGACGGTAGCAGTTTTGTGTTGTTTCCTTACCTGAATCCCGGTGAAACAGTTTCAAAACATTCACCTTATTGTGGCATTACCGGTTATCGCTTGTTTCCAAAAGCACAATCCATGGAAGCAGACAGCATTGGTGCCAAAGATTATATTGCCATTGTGGTCAGTAAAGACGAACTGGATTATAACAGTATCAATAGTGCAATAAGTCAAAGCCGGCAAACTACCTATGCTGCCAAAGTAAATGAAGCATTGCGGCCTGTTTTGATTTCTTCTGCAAGATTTAATAATACCAACGATGGAAGAATCTACTTTAAAGTAGATGCAAACAGTAACAAGGCAGTAGCGGCTGTAGTAGCGTTTGATAAAAGACCCTAGAATTTTTATAACAAGAATGACGACAAGAATTATTTTTTTTATATTGATATTTTTTATTTCTGTGATAGTTTATTCGCAGGACACGACAAAGTTCAGGCTGTACAGCCCCGGTGATAATGCAGAAAAAAAAATTGAGGCAGCGGCAGAAAAAGCAAAAGATTCAGGGAAGCATGTTATGCTGCAGATCGGCGGCAACTGGTGCGTATGGTGTGCCCGGTTCAACGACTTTGTTACTAGTGATAAGTCATTGGATTCCTTGCTGAATGCAAACTATGTAGTGTATCACCTCAACTACAGTAAGGAAAATAAGAACCTTGATATACTGAAAAAATATAGCTTTCCACAGCGATTTGGGTTTCCCGTTTTTTTGGTGTTAAATGAAAAAGGGGAATTACTGCATACACAGACTTCCTGGTATTTGGAAGCAGGAAAGGGTTACGATAAAGAAAAAGTGGCTGCTTTTTTTAATGACTGGGGAAAGAAAGCCTTTGACCCGGCACAATACAATGACTGAACATGAATCCTAATACACAAGATTTTATCAAGTTGATGAAACATCCTGTTAAGTTCAGGATGTTTCTGTTTGCCAAATTACCCGCTGCGTATATAGCCGGTGTTAGGTTAAGAGAAGTGGATGAAAAAAAATGTGTGGCAACGGTGCCGTATAAATGGCTCTCACAAAACCCATTCCGGTCCACCTATTTTGCCTGTCTCAGTATGGCTGCCGAAATGAGCACCGGCGCACTGGCCATGGCGCATTTATATAAAATCAATCCACCGGTTTCAATGCTGGTGGTAAAAGTGGAGTCTGAGTATTTCAAGAAAGCAACTGGCCGAACCAGCTTTGTTTGTGAAGATGGTGAACTGTTTCAAAAAGCTATTGCTGAAACAATTGCTACTGGTGAAGCAAGAGCAGTGAAGGCCAAATCAACAGGAACGAATTCGGAAGGGGAGGTGGTGGCCGAGTTTACTATTACCTGGTCTTTTAAAGCAAAATCAGTAAAATGAAGATAGCATTTCATGGTGCAGCAAGGACAGTTACCGGTTCAAAACATCTGCTGACCTTAAAAAACGGAAAGAAGATATTATTGGATTGCGGTATGTTCCAGGGAATGGGAAAGGAAACGGATATGCTCAACAGGCATTTTGGTTTCAATCCCCGGGAAATTGATGTAATGATACTCTCTCATGCCCACATTGATCATAGTGGTTTAATACCAAAATTGATTGCTGAGGGATTTGAAGGAAAGATATTTTGTACGCCGGCTACAAAGGACCTGACTACTGTCCTTTTACAGGATTCTGCAGAGATACAGGAGGATGATGTAAAATATACAAATAAACGCAGGGCTGCAGAAGGCTTGCCCTACCTGAAACCGCTTTATTCAGTTGAGGATGCTGCAAAAGCCGAAGAACATTTTTTGGTGAGAGCTTACGATGAATGGTTTGATGTGACCGATGGGGTGCAGGCAATGTACACCGATGCAGGCCACATTATTGGCAGTGGTTGTGTGCATTTGAGGATCAAAGAAAAAGAGGAGAAAGAACAAAGACTTACTTTCAGTGGAGATGTGGGGCGGTACAGGGATGCGATACTTAAATCGCCGGAAACGTTTCCGCAGGCTGACTATATTATCCTTGAATCCACTTATGGTAACAGCCTGCATGACAACAATGTAACCACACCAGACATGTTGTTGCGCTGGATTGAAAAGGCCTGCCTGCAGAAAAAGGGAAAATTGATTATGCCAGCCTTTAGTGTAGGCAGAACGCAGGAACTGCTATATTCATTGAACCAGCTGGAGATTGAAAACCGTCTGCCACAAGTGAATTATTATATTGACAGTCCTTTGAGTGTAGAAGCAACAGAGATTGTAAAACGCTACCCGCAATATTTTAATAAGACCATCCAGCGGATCATGCAAAATGACCAGGATCCTTTTTCATTCGAAGGATTGCATTATATCAAAACAGTTGACCAGTCCAAGCAGCTCAACTTTATGAATGGCCCGATGGTGATCATTTCTGCCAGTGGCATGGCTGATGCGGGCAGGGTAAAGCACCATATCAGTAACAGTATAGAGAACAGCCATAATACCATTTTGCTGACAGGCTATTGCGAGCCCCGTTCACTGGGCGGTCGTTTACTGGCCGGGGAAAAAGAAGTAGGCATCTTCGGTGTACAACATGAAGTGCATGCAGAGATCGGTGTTATCCGCAGCATGAGTGCACATGGTGATTATGAAGATATGTGCCAGTGGCTGGCCTGCCAGGATCCCCGCCAGGTAAAAAAATTATTCCTCGTACATGGAGAATATGAAGTGCAGCAAAACTTTAAACAACGGCTTGTTAAAAAAGGATTCATGGATGTAGAGATACCCGAAATGCACTACGAAGTTGGCCTTGGCTGACAAATAGCAGACATTCTCCTTTAATTCTAACCGGATTTTCACATCTTGTTAGTAATCCCAGCATATTTTTTGACGTTTATAATGTGGTCAATTAATCACCACATAAAAAACGATCAGTATGAAGAAGGTTGGGAAGCTGTGGAATTTACCTGTTGCGATCGTCTTCTTGCTTGCAAGTTGCACTTCCACTGCTCATATTGAAAAAGACGATAGCACTGATTTCAGCCGTTATAAAACTTTTGCCTGGATTGAGAAAGACGGACAAGGAAACAGTGATAAAAACAAGAATAACAATCTGACTGAACAAAAGATAAGGCAGGCAGTAAACGCTGAGCTGGTAAAGACGGCAGGTTGGAGAGAAGTGAAGCATAAGCCGGATGTACTGTTTAGCTATGATGTACTGGTGGAAAGATCCAGCAGGGAAATTAACAGCCCTGTTTATTCAAGACCGTTTACCAGGCTTATCTATAATCCTTATACCCGCCGGTATACTACCATCTATTATCCTTCTCAGTTTGTAGGGTACGAAAGAGATGAGAGACCCATACGGGAAGGAACAGTTACAATAACAATGATCGATGCAAGAACGGATAAGGCAGTATGGCAGGGATGGACTACGGAGGAAGTGAACAGTAAGAATCTTACCACGAAAGAAATTCAATATGCAGTTCGATCCATCTTTAAAAAATTCGATATCGCAAAAAACTGATTTTTCTATGAGGACGGTTCCGGATACAGCCTCTCCGAAAGGGGAGGCTTTTTTCTTTCAAAAAATAAGCTGAAATCCATTATTTTTGCCGCCCAATGCCGGGGTAGCTCAGCTGGTTAGAGCATCGGATTCATAACCCGAAGGTCGGCAGTTCAAGTCTGCTCTCCGGTACTGTAAAGGGCTCTTTTAGAGCCCTTTACCTTTTTTATAAGTCAGTAATAGGCTTGTATTCAGGCACCAGCGATTTCATTATTCTCCAGCCAATCAGGTACGCAACCGCACAAATAGAGAAGATGATAAAATAGCCGGATTCAATTCCTTCAAAGCCCATCAACTTCATTTTAGATTCAGCTGCATGATCAAATAGCATACCCGATCCTTTATTGATGAGGAAAGAACCGATACCACCAGCCATGCCGCCGATGCCTGTGATAGTGGCAATGGCAGACCGTGGGAACATATCACCTACCGTTGAAAAAATATTAGCTGACCAGGACTGGTGTGCGGCACCCGCAATACCAATAATGATAACCGGTATCCATACAGAAATATGACCCAATGGTTGTGCCAGTAAAGCCAGCAAAGGGAAGAAAGCAAAAATGAGCATGGCTTTCATACGGCCGGCATAAGGGTTCATATGTTTTTTTTCTACAAAATAGGTGGGCAGCCATCCGCCAAAAATGGATAACAACGTTATCGTGTATAAAACAAAAATCTGTGGTGCACTTTGTGTAGAATCCAGCTGATAGACTGAACTTAAATATGCTGGTGTCCAGAAAAGAAAGAACCACCAGACACCATCAGTCATAAATTTACCTACTGCAAAAGCCCATGTTTGTTTGTAGCGAAAGGCCTGTGCAAACGAGATCTTTTTGGTATGCAACACTTTTTCTTCCGGGTTGGCATGATCATCCTGCTGAATGTATGCCAGTTCTGCTGCATTCACCTTTGGATGTACCTCCGGTTTTTTATACATGAATATCCAGAAGCCCATCCAGATAAAACCAAGGCCGCCAATAATAATAAATGCCATCTCCCAGCCATAAGCTTTAGCGATGAAGGGTATGGTAAGGGGAGCAGCCAGTGCCCCGATCGTTGCGCCTGCATTAAAGATACTGGTAGCAAAGCCCCTTGCTTTTTTGGGGAAATATTCGGCCGTTGCTTTGATGGCAGCAGGAAAATTGCCTGCCTCACCTAATGCAAGTACTATCCGGGCAAAAACAAATAGCGTAACACTTACAGTAGTGATCTTTGAAATATCCGCAACTGTTTTTAATGCTTCTGCCGAGCCACTAAAACTAAATAACCAATCACCTGTGATCATGCCTGAAGCGGCAATACCACAAAAAGCATGAAGTACTGCTCCTGCAGACCATATTCCAATAGCCCATAAAAATCCTTTTTTTGTATCCATCCAGTCTACAAATTTTCCGGCCAGCAGCATAGAAACCGCATAAGCAATAGAGAATACTGCAGTGATGGTACCATAGTCATTATTATTCCAGTGAAATTCCGGAACCAAATGATCTTTCCAGGTAAGCGATAATACCTGCCTGTCCAGGTAATTGATCGTAGTAGCAAAAAATAGCAGTGAACAAATAGCCCACCTGTAGTTGGTCATTTTATTATTCATATGGCTGCATTATAAAGTCAGGCTTTTACTGCCTTTATTAGTTCAAGTACTTTTTTGGTTTCAGCTTCAATCGTTGTATAGTCTTTTGTTTCCATCAGTTTTTTGCTGATGAGTTTGCTGCCCATTCCTACCGCACAAACCCCGGCTTTGTACCAGCTTTCAATGCTTTCTTTGGTCGTATCTACACCACCGGTGGGCATGAACAAGAGTTTGGGGAAGATATCTTTAATCGTAGTAAGAAATTCTGTACCCAGCATATTGCCCGGGAAAAGTTTGATGAATTTGATGCCTGCGTTTTCAGCGGCAATAATCTCGCTGGGTGTCATGCAGCCAGGGGCATAAAAAATATCGTTGGATACACAATGTGCTGCCACATCCGGTACAAAACCCGGGCTCACTAAAAAGTCTGCACCTGCAGCGAGGTATTCCGTTGCCTGCTGGATATTCTTGATGGTGCCCACTCCTAATAACAACCCGGGCATCTCTGCATTTCTTAAATCCACCATCTTTTTAAAGTTGGCTGATGCAGCATCACCCCGGTTAGTATATTCCACTGCTTTGATTCCGGCACGATAGATGGCTTTTAATACATCCAGGCTTATTTCTTCGCTTGGATTGAAATATAAAGGAAGAATGCCCTGCTCAATAATGGTGTCGGTTATTTGTTTTGTCTTGTTCATCGCAATTATTTTTTGTCACAGAAGCACTAAATTATTTTCAAATTTTCTGTGATTCGGGGACTATTAGATTTGAACTTTAATGACCAGTTTTTTAATATTTCCTTCCCCGATCATCGGGGCATGCACATCTTCCGGAAAGAAAATAGCGAATTGACCGTTGGTCATTTGAAAATAGGTGTCAGGCTGTTCGTGATATAGCTGTACATCCTTTTCTTCGTTATAGCCGCCGTTTTCTTTGAAACATTTTTCTCTGGGTTTCCAGCCAATGGTTTCAATACCGTTTATGCAAAGCTGGATATCAATATGCTTATTGTGGCATTCAAATTTTGCAACAGATGCTTCGGCTGTCATACCGGTTTTATTGGAAAAGATAGCTTTCAATCCTTCAGCAATATCTGAATTGCCATCAGGTTTATTTGCCAGGTCAGTCGAATGGATGAAATCAAATGCCTTTGCAAATAAAGGATGGATGGAAAAATATTTGTATGCGTTTTGAATTGTATCAATAATCATAACTTATTATTTTATCGTTGCACACGGCCGCTTCCGTCGCCCTTCATCAAATCCTTTACATCACTCAAAGTAGCATGGTTCAGGTCGCCGGGAATAGTATGTTTCAATGCGGAGGCTGCCACGCCAAACTCTGCCGCTTCTGGCATTGGCATACCGGTGACCAATCCATAGATCAAACCGCTGGCAAAGGAATCGCCGCTTCCCACCCGGTCAACAATACGGACATTGTATTTTTTTGTATGATAAAACTCGTTTCCGTCATACACCAAAGCACTCCAGCCATTATCACTGGCACTGTAACTTTCACGAAGGGATGAAGCAATGAATTTGAAACCGAATTTTTCTTTCATTTGTTTAAACACATCTTTGTAGCCATCCAGGTGTAACTCACCTTTGGTTACATCGGTATGTGCTGCTTTGAAGCCCAGGGTTGTATCAGCATCTTCTTCATTACCGATGCAAACATCTACATATTGACAAAGCCTAGTCATTACTTCTCTTGCTTTTTCTTTGCTCCATAATTTCTTGCGGTAGTTCAGATCAATACTGGTGGTAATACCCTTGGCCTTTGCCGTTTTTAAGGCAGCTTCTGCTAACACAGCGGCTTTATCACTTAGTGCAGGGGTGATGCCGGTTGTATGAAACCACTCCGCCCCATCTAATATTTTGTCCCAGTCAAATTCACTTACATCTACATCTGCAATGGATGCACCGGCACGGTCATACACTACCTGTGATGCCCGCATGGAAGCACCTGTTTCCAAAAAATATATACCGAGTCTTTCGCCGCCTCTTACAATATATTGTGTGTCGACACCATAGCGGCGCAGGTGATTGATTGCTGATTGACCTATCGGGTTGCCGGGAACTTTCGTTACAAAAGTCCCGTTCAATCCATAGTTGCATAATGCGGCTGCTACATTGGCTTCGCCGCCACCGTAGGTCACATCAAATGTATCAGCCTGAACAAAACGTTTGAAGTCGGGTGTTGATAAACGCAACATAATTTCTCCCAGTGTTACTACTTTCTTTGCCATATCGGTTGTTGTTAATTGGATGAATGAAAAATTATTTAA
>CAYPBW010000044.1:0-15738 GCA_964409055.1 uncultured Chitinophaga sp.
GTAGTTTTAGGTGCTTACCAGTTAAAAGGACGATGGGCTGTATAATTTTTTCTTTGTAATGAGAATTCTTTTTACCCTTTTCGCAGCTGCCCACGGCTTAATACACCTGATGGGTTATACCAAAGCTTTCGGATTAGCAAACATTCAACAACTGACTAAAGAAATTTCAAGACCTGCTGGTATTTTTTGGCTGATATGTACACTCTTATTTATTGCTGTGGCTGTCCTTTACCTTCTTAAAAGAGAATGGTGGCTTTTTTTTGCAGTTCCTGCGATAGTGATTTCTCAGGTATTGATCATACAGTCGTGGCAGGATGCAAAATTTGGCACCATCCCAAACTTCCTGATTCTTCTGGTAATTATTCAAGCTTTTGCTGAAAACAGGTTTAACAAGATGGTTAATTCTGAAATAAATATGTTATTCGAACAGACAGCTGTAAGAAAGGAAATGATTACAGAGGACAAATTGATCAATTTACCAACGGTTGTACAGATATGGCTAAAAAAATCAGGAGTAATCGGTAAACCGGTAATACAGTTTGTCAGGTTGAAACAAAAGGGTGAGATGAGGACCAAACAAAATTGTAAGTGGATGAAGTTCTCTGCCCTGCAGTATTTTACAGTTGAAAAACCCCGGTTTGTTTGGCAAACTACAGTACATGTATTGCCGATGGTTACGCTGAGCGGCAGGGATAAATTTACGAATGGCGAGGGGCATTTATTGATTAAATTACTTTCGCTGTTTACAATAGCGAAATCCGGTAATGAAAAAAAAATGAATTCGGCAACAATGATCCGGTATTTGGCTGAGATCAGTTGGTTTCCATCTGCCGCATTGAGTCAGTTCATCCGATGGGAGCCGGTTGATTCGTTTTCTGCAAAAGGAATAATGGATTTTCAGGGTATTAGGGCAGAAGGAGTTTTTCATTTTAATCCTGCAGGAGATTTTGTTCGGTTTACTGCCGACCGGTTCATGGGTAATGGAAAGGATGACAAAACCGAGAAGTGGCTGGTTGAAGTCACGGGTTTCAAAGAATTTCACGGATATCGCATTCCTAATAGAAATAAAGTCACCTGGCAACTTCAAACAGGAGATTTTAACTGGGCCACTATTGAAGTGACGGAAATGGACTTTAATACCCCTGAAATATACCGGTAATACCCTGTAATCATCTCTTTCACTGACGGCAATCATTTTTCCCGGTGCAATAGCAAGGTAAATTCGTAGTAGTTCATACGTATAGGTACAATGACATTTCTGGGAGAAATAGTAAGCTTTAATTTAATTGGCTGGATGGCTGCATTGGTTGTCTTAGTCTTGTTTTTCTCTCATATACGCCGGGCGGTAAGCTGGCTATTAATGAAGTTGTACAGCTTTTTTATTAGTGATAAGGACCATGTAACGCCAGTTTAAACAGGAACATTATGAAAAAGGATATGAACAAGGAATTGTTGCATGAGGTTAAGGCTATTTCGGGATTCAGAACTCATGTGAGTGTATATATTGTTATAGTTGGACTGCTTTGGGTTACCTGGCTGATTACGGGTGGCCTGGATATTCATCCATGGCCGGTATATCCAACTGTAGCATGGGGTATAGGCTTGTTTTTTCATTACATGACAGCTTACGGCATTTATCGTAAGGTGGAAAAAGAGCAAGATGAATTAACCTAAAAAGCCGATCAGGATATGAATTTTTTCGATGGTTATATTGGGGGTGATAAACCCGTGGTTGCTGATTTTTTTGCAGCCTGGAGTGAGCCATGCAAACTGATGGACCCGGTATTGATGGAGTTAAAAAAACAATTGGGAGATAAAGCTAATATTGTTCGGATTGACATAGAAAAGGAGCCTGCCTGTGCCGAATTATTTAAGATATGGTCGGTGCCAACTGTAGTTATTTTTAAACAAGGACATGAAGTATGGCGAAAAACCGGAATAACTCCGGCCCATGAGATACTGACAAATTTGAATTATTATATCAGGTGACGAAGAACCACAAATAGTATGATGGGGCAATACAACTGTATTGCCCCATTCTTTACAGATACTTCCCTGGATAAGAAGGTCTTTCCTGCTACAGGTTTTGGTGCTGAGAAACATCATTCTTTCACATGATAACCGTTATTGGTGCCAGGGTATTTAGAGCTGTACATTCAATCATAAAGAATTTCTCATCTAAATCTATCACCATGAAAAAGATCAGATCTCCGGAAAAAAAGATAGGTATATGGATCAATCAGGAGAAAGCTTTAATAGTCCGGATTGAGGGCGAAGGTCCGCCTGTTCTGGAAAAAATGAAGTCTGAAGTAGAGTCACGGATCAGAATAGCCGGTGAAGGAAAAGTGTCGGCCAGGTTTGGCCAGTCATTTATTGATGATAAAGAGAAAAAGCAGCAGAGGCAGTACAATCAAAGAGAGAAGTTTTTTAAAGAGATAATCAAGGAGATAAAAAATGCGGATTATCTCTACCTGATGGGGCCCGGACCCGCAAAAGAAGGTCTGTATAATGCTTTGGAAAATGATCAATCTGCCAGGGTAAAAGTGATAATGACAGAGCCTGCCGACAGGATGACACAACAGCAACTGATCGTAAAAATTGATTCCTTCTTTAACAGCAGGCTTTTCTTCATGCTGAAGAAAAAGTTAAAGAAAGACATGCTGGAGCATGCCTGAGCTACTTCAAAAGGCGATCTTAAGGTCGCCTTTTTTGTATAAATAAGTTCTTTGAATTAAGAATACAGGATACTATCAATAATTGATATCGACCACTTTCTTTTTATTTAGTTTTTGCATTGCTTTGGGAACTATATTCAGTATTTCTTCCTTTAGTGTTTGAATCAGTTTTGTCTTCAGGTGGTCACGGTGTGTTACCAGGCTTACTTCCCTTGCCGGACTTGGTTCTTTTAGCCGTTTTACGAGTTTCAATTGTGGTTGTGTAAATTCCATAACAGCGAGTTCTGGCAGAATAGTAATGCCGTCGCTATTGTCGACCATTCTTTTCAATGTTTCAATGTTGCCTGTTTCATACCTGAATTGAATACCAGAGTGTTTTTGGAGTTCACAAAGGTTCAGTATCTGCGACCGGAAGCAATGTCCTTCTTCCAGCAACCAGAGTTGGGTGGGGTCAATGTCACCCGGCAATACATATTTTTTATTGTGCAGCGCATTGTTTTTAGATACATAAACAAATAGCTCTTCGTAGAAAAGTACATCTTCTTTGATGGAGGAATCTTTAAGCGGGGTGACCACTATTCCACAATCCAGGCGGTTATTTTTTAGTTCCTGCACCACCTCTTCAGTTATTATTTCCCGTGCCAACAAGTTTACCTGCGGGTATTTTTCACGAATGTTTTTAAAAAGGGTTGGCAAAAGATAGGGGGCCAGGGTTGGAATGATTCCGATACGGAGCTCCCCGGTCATCGTATTTTTTTGTTCTGCGATTAGCTGCCGGATCAATCCCGCTTCACGAAGGACAATGCGGGCCTGTGCAATGATACCTGTGCCAATTTCCGTGGGAATAACGGGCTGTTTAGTCCGGTCAAAGATCTTTACACCCAGTTCTTCTTCCAGCTTTTGGATTTGCATACTCAGGGTAGGCTGGGTAACAAAACATTTTTCAGAGGCCAGTACAAAGTGCCGGTAAGTATCAAGTGTGATGATGTATTCAAGCTGTGTCAGAGTCATAGATATAAGTTATATCTTTATAAAAATAATCAATTTGATTTATTTTGGATACTGCGCTATTATTGCCGCGAAACCAGGAAAATTTTTCAGGGTTCATCGCAGACTATACTAATCTTTAAAACCATAAGAAATGAGTAACAGTACATCTCAGGGAACAACATCTTACAATGTGAACGGGGAAAGTAAATGCCCGTTCAGCAACGGAATGCTTAAAAAAAGTGCAGGCGGCGGTACCAGCAACCGTGATTGGTGGCCCAACCAGCTCAAGCTGAATATCCTTCGTCAAAATTCTTCTCTGTCCAACCCGATGGGGGAGCAATTTGATTATGCAGCAGCCTTTAAAACACTTGACCTGGAGGCAGTGAAGAAAGATATCGTAGAACTTATGACCACATCACAGGATTGGTGGCCTGCAGATTATGGCCATTATGGTCCTTTCTTTATCCGCATGGCATGGCATAGCGCCGGTACTTACCGGATCCATGATGGACGGGGTGGTGCTGGTTCAGGTACCCAGCGTTTTGCCCCATTGAACAGCTGGCCCGATAATGCAAACCTTGATAAAGCCAGGTTATTATTATGGCCCATCAAAAAGAAATATGGTAAAAAAATCTCATGGGCTGACCTTATGATCCTGGCAGGTAATTGTGCCCTGGAATCAATGGGTTTTAAAACTTTTGGTTTTGGCGGTGGCCGGGAAGATGTTTGGGAACCCGAAGAAGACATTTATTGGGGTTCTGAAACAGAGTGGTTGGGTGACAAACGCTACACAGGTGACCGTGAACTCGAAAATCCGTTAGGTGCTGTACAAATGGGTCTGATTTATGTGAACCCGGAAGGTCCTAATGGCAACCCTGATCCTATTGCTGCGGCAAGAGACATCAGGGAAACCTTTGGCCGTATGGCCATGAATGATGAGGAAACGGTAGCGCTGATTGCTGGTGGTCACACATTTGGTAAAACCCATGGAGCTGCCGATCCTGCCAAATATGTAGGCCGTGAACCAGCTGCTGCAGAAATAGAAGAACAAAGCATGGGCTGGAAGAATACATTTGGAAAAGGAAATGCAGAAGATACTATTACCAGTGGCCTGGAAGGAGCCTGGACTACAACACCTACCAAATGGAGTAACAACTTTTTCTGGAATCTTTTTGGTTACGAATGGGAGTTGACTAAAAGTCCGGCCGGTGCGCACCAGTGGAAACCCAAACATGGCATGGGCGAAGGAACAGTACCAGATGCACATGTTGCCGGTAAAAAGCATACACCCATTATGTTGACCACAGACCTGGCTTTACGTTTTGATCCGGCGTACGAAAAAATATCAAGACGTTTTTTTGAAAACCCAGATGAGTTTGCTGATGCTTTTGCCCGGGCCTGGTTCAAACTTACACACCGTGATATGGGTCCCCGTGGCCGTTATCTCGGACCAGAAGTGCCTGCTGAAGAACTGATCTGGCAAGATCCTATTCCTGCCATTGACTATGAGCTTATCAATGAACAGGATATTGCTTTGTTGAAAGGTATCATCCTTTCAAGCGGATTAACTGTTGCTGAACTGGCATCAACTGCGTGGGCATCAGCTTCCACTTTCCGTGGTTCGGATAAGCGGGGTGGCGCCAATGGTGCCCGTATCAGGCTGGCCCCACAGAAATATTGGGAGGTGAACAATCCTGCACAGTTGAGCAAAGTACTAGACAAATTGGAAGCTATTCAGATGGATTTTAACAGTACTCAAAAAGGCGGCAAAAAAGTTTCACTGGCCGACCTGATTGTGCTTGGAGGATGCGCCGCTATTGAGAAGGCAGCAAAAGATGCCGGATACGCTGTACATGTTCCATTTACTCCAGGCCGCAATGATGCATCGCAGGAGCAGACAGATGTTGAATCATTTGCAGTGCTGGAGCCAATGGCAGATGGTTTTCGCAATTATAAAAACAACAGGTCTCATGCATCTGCAGAAGAAATGCTGGTTGATAAAGCCCAGTTGCTAACGCTAACTGCACCTGAGATGACAGTACTCGTTGGAGGTATGAGGGTACTCAACACAAACTTTGACAAGTCGCAGCACGGTGTTTTAACCAAACGACCTGAACAATTAACAAATGACTTTTTCGCTAACCTGCTTGATTTTGGTACTACCTGGAAAGCGACAACAGATACCAAAGAAGTATTTGAAGGCCGTGACCGTAAAACGGGTGAAGTAAAATGGACGGCTACCCGGGCTGACCTGATCTTTGGTTCCAATTCCGAATTAAGAGCAGTGGCGGAAGTGTATGCATGTGAAGATGCAAAAGAAAAATTCGTTAAGGATTTTGTAGCTGCCTGGAACAAGGTGATGAACCTGGATCGTTTTGACCTGGCTTAATTCATTCACAAATTATACTTTAAAAGGTGACCTAAAATGGTCACCTTTTTTATGACAAGAAATAAAAAAGAGCTCCATCTTATGATGAAGCTCTTTTTGTGCCCGGGACTGGAATCGAACCAGCACATTCTTGCGAACGGCAGATTTTGAGTCTGCTGCGTCTACCAATTCCGCCACCCGGGCCTGCCTTTTTGGGCTTTGTATTGGGGCTGCAATATTAAGCCATTCCGGCTAATTGGCGTCTTATGCGGTCTAAATATTTTTTCTTGTAATAGTAATCTTTTATAGCCAGTAATTCATTTTCAGTTGTTATGCCTTCCTGGTAGCCTTCGATTATATTTTTTACCGGTTCATAGATTTGGGCCTGTAATTCATCAATCCGGGTTTCCAGTTCAGCGGCGGAAGCGGATTTGTTATCCATCAATTGTTCATTGATCTCCATAACCTCCATCAGAAAACCAGCAGGTAATTCATATTTTTCTTCTTCTTCCAGCAGGCCTTTTAATTGCAACACATATTTAATTGTTTCATCATTGTTTTGAAAAGTTTTCCATGCCTTATTCAATAGGGCAGATTTTTCCAACGCTTCGGCCTGTGCATCGTTATCACTGGTTACAAAATAATCGGGGTGATATTTTTTACTCAACTCAAAATATCTTTTCGATAAGGAACCTTTTTCCACTTTGAGTTTTACCGGAATCTCAAAAAGTTCAAAGTAATTCATGCTATTCATTTTTCTAAGTACTCTATCTTAACAAATAATGCTTAGTTTAGGTTACAAAAAGGAATTTTAAACTTACAAATCTAAGGATTAAGCATGGAGGGGATCAAAAACCTGCCTGATTCGGAACTGTTGGCCAATATCCGTTCTGGCAGAAAGATGGACGAGGCTATAAGAGCTATTTACCGGGCTCATTTCGAGAGCCTGAGCTGGCATATCCAGAACAATAATGGCAGCCGTCAGGACGCAGAAGATGTGTTCCAGGAGGTAGTGGTGAATTTTATTGATCTGGTGCAAAAAGATAAATTCAGGGGCGAATCATCTGTCAAAACTTTTTTATTCTCCCTGAACAGGTTTACCTGGCTGAATGAACTGAAAAGAAGGGGAAGGGCATTGGCCAGGGAAGAAAAGTATGAAAAAGGGCAGGAGAGGGTTGAGCTGGATGCCGGCCATTCCATAGCTGAAAGAGAAGGAAAGGCAGAAGTGTTAAGGCTGGTTGGTGAGTTAGGAGCGACCTGCAAAAAAATTTTGCTGCTTTTTTATTATGAGAATCTTTCCATGAAAGAGATACTGGAGGTGACCGATTATGAAAACGAGCAGGTGGTACGAAACAAAAAGTATAAATGCCTGAAGCAACTAGAGCAAATGATCAATGAAAAACCACTTTTAAAGCAAACTTTGAAAAACGTATTGCATGGATAATTCTACACCTGGTATGTCTGAAAAATTAGTTGATTACCTGGACGGGAAACTTGAGCCGGCTGAAAAGCAGCAGATGGACAAGCTGCTTGAGACCGATAAAGGCCTGGAAAATGAATTGGAGGGCCTGTTAATTGCCAGGGAAGCTGTAAAGCAATATGGCCTTCAGCAAAAAGTTGCTTCAGTTCACCAGCAAATGATGAATGAACGGAAAGCACCGGTAAGAACAATAACGTCGGCAAAGCGAAAAATACGTTATGCCATTGCAGTTGCCGCCAGCATTCTGTTGATAGTAGCAGGTTATATCGGGTACAACTTTTACACCCTTTCATCTGAAAAAGTATTTGCGGCCAATTATCGAACTTATGAACTAACCGGTGTCAGGGATGGCAATACAGCGGAATCTGCCATTGAAACAGCCTATAAAGCAAAAAAATTTACAGAATTGCTGGCAATTTGGTTTGACAGGCCATTTACTATAAAGGAATATTTTCTCAGGGGTATGGCATTCGCTGAAACAGGTGATAATGCTAATGCTATCCTTTCGTTTAAAAAAGTAGTAGAAGATAATAAAGCTGCCCATACAAATGTTTTCCGTGACGAAGCAGAATTCTACCTTGCCTTAACGTATGTGAGAAATAAAGACTTTGATTTCGCATTGGAGTTGTTTAAAAATATTGAATCAAGCCCTGAACATTTATACAAGGACAGGGTTACTTCTAAATTAATTCGCCAGGTACGGATGCTTAAATGGCGATAAATGAAGGATTAAGGTTTAATGGTTAATGTTTCCTCCCTGCTCCCGGGGAGGATTTTTTTTGATTACAATTAGATGTTTGGCGGATACTAATTCATGTCAATCTCAATCTGTCACTTAAAAAGTGTTGTATGAAAAACATGATATGTTCTGCCTTTTTGCTGATGCTTATCACTGTAACCATTTTTTATTCTTGTCAAAAGGATTCATCGGTAAACATACCTGCTATCAACCAACCTCACCAGGCAACCATTTACCTTACAGATCATCAGACCCCTGTTTTTGACAGCGTCTTTATTGACCTTCAGCGACTGGAGGTTAAACTGGAAGACGATACGTTGCCCAATGGCGGCTGGGTTAATCTTACTATTCGGCCGGGAGTATACAATATTCTCCGGTTCAGAAATGGTCTTGATACTCTTTTTGCAAGCGGAACCCTGCCCAATGCAAAGCTTAAAAAGATAAAATTGGTGCTGGGAACACAAAACAGTGTTATGAAGAACGGACAGTCCTTTTCATTACGGATAAAAAGTGAAGACAGGGAAGTAATTGCTAACATGGACAACAGTTTATTTGATATAACTGCCACTGGCCAGGTTTTATTCTGGATAGATTTTGATGCAGGCAACTCCATCCAGGTAGATAACAGCGGTCAGGGCAACAACAACGGTTACCGGTTAAAGTCACACATAAAAATATTCAGCAGAAGCCATTCTGGTCAAATAGAAGGAAGAGTACTTCCCAGGTCTGCTGATCCGATAGTGAAAGCTGTCATTGGCTCAGATACTGCTACGGCTATTCCTGATCATGATGACGGTGAGTTTAAGATAGTCGGCCTGCGTCCGGGAACCTATCAACTGATAATTGATGGACAAAACGGGTATAGGGATACATCAGTAAGTAATATTATTGTAAGGGAAAGGGAAGATACACATTTGCCAACTTTTATCCTTCGCCAGTAAAGAGCTCTATTAAAAATTGGTCTATGAAGAACTAAGCCTTCTCCGTTTTGGGGAGGCTTTTGCCTTTCATCATTTTGTAAATAAATGCGCCGGCAATCAAAACAATAGCAATCCACCACCAGTTATTGTTTTTGTGATAGGGTTCATAATTTCCTATCAGGATGAGATTGGCCCAATAAACGGGTGATTTGTACCTGGGTTCTATATCAGTATTATTTAAAAAGTCAAGTTTTGCCTGCTGTAATGCCATATCCCTGCTAAAGCCTTTATCCAGGTAGTAATGAAGCCGGCTGGTAATAAATGCAGTGTTTTTATCTGAGGCTTTCCAGAGCGAAGTAATAATATTTTGACAGCCTGCGTAAGAAAAAGCCCTTGACAAGCTCATGAGGCCTTCTCCTTTCACCAATTGGCCACCACCTGTTTCACATGCACTAAGAATAACCAGTTGGGTTGAATCAAGATTCATATTGTAGATTTCCTGCGCAAACAGTTTATTGTCAGGATCAGAGGGATGAAACAAGATGAATGAACGCAAGGGTTCAGTATTGTTCATACTGGCATGTGTTGCCAGGTGTATAATTTTAAATTTATTGGCATTAACCAGGAAACTGTCTTTTCTTGCCTGTTGAGATAATAAGGTTTTGCCTTTCAGACTATTTATTTCGTCTGCAGAGGCAGGCAATATGGCATAATTATCTCCCGCCTCATTATTAAAACCAGCATCACTAAAAGGAGCGAATCCTAATGTATGCCCAGAAAAGGCCGCAGTACTTTTTTGTCCGAATAAGGCAGCCGTATATTGATATGTAATGGCATATTTTTCAGTAAGAAACTGTTTTTTTTCATTTTCTAATGCTTCAAACGGAAGATAATTGAGTTCATCATCAGGTATAATAATCAGACGTTTAATATGCGCTAAGTTAGATTGAAGTGGTTCAATGAGTATTTGGTAAAGATTCATTGCCGCAAGAGTGCCTGTATAATCTGCCTCAACAGTTACATTATGCAAAGCAGATTTTAATGTTTCGATATCATTTAAAAAATTTTGTCTTAATGGGTATTTATAATAGCTGAATTTCGTTCCTGTAATCAGAAGAGTAAGCAGTTCACCTTCTGATAAGTGATAAGACAATAAGGCCGTATTATTATCCAGTTTCTTTTGTAACTGGTGGATGGTTGGGATTTCTTCACTTAGCTTTTTCTGCCGCCATTTTGGGTCTTTGTTAAGCTGCTCTTTTACATTTCCCAGTTCAATCTCATAGTCCCTTATACTGGCCAGTAATTTCCCGTTTTCTGCAGTATCGGTAGTATTGCCTGCCTTTAAAGAGAGTCTTGTGATTTTCTCTTTTAATTTCATTTCCCTTTGTACCAGTTCGCTGGAATTATTATCATTTTTCCATATCGCTTCCTGTACATTTAGTGCCAATATTGACGCTTTATTTTGCTGATCAAAAGACCAGGCTTTCTCCAGGTACTCCCTGTTGTGAGTGGTTTCATACAGCGAAAGGCAAATATCAATGGGCTTACTGTGAACGGTATGTTTGATCTTTCCCAGGAACATTCTTGATTCATCCGAGGTATAGTTTTTTCCCACATAATCAGCCAGGTTGAATGCGGTTTCATATGTGTTGACAGCAGTTACCAGCAGGTTTATATCTTTATTGATCCTATATAGCTGTTCCAGTGCTTCTGCTTTGGCAGACAAAGCAGCAAAAAGATTGATATAGGAAAATGCGCTGGTAAAATCAACCGGGTTTTTGGTTATATCAGTCTCGTTAAAGTCAATACAGAACTGTATTATTGCCTGCTGGTATTGGCCGGCTGCTTCTCTGAATTTTTGTTGTTTTCTTAATTCATCACCCTGGTATTTTTGTATCAGGCCGAAACTGATATTTTTTCTATGACCATTCCATCTCAGGTTTTCAGCAAGGGCTTTATGAAGATATAGCTCAGCGGAGTCAGCTTCACGAAGGCCGGCCCAGGCCATACTAAAATTATAAAAGAGGTCAATTAGCTTTTTATTATCAGGGTAGGCTACTTTTCGGAAATAATCAATTCCTTTTTTTAAATCTCCCGTTTTTACACAAATGATACCAAGATTATGATATATCTCATTGGTAAAATCTGCAGAGGGCAGGAGTGCTTCGTAGATAGTTCTCGCCTGTTCGTATTCTTCGAGCTTTACATGGAGAGAGGCAATATTGATGCGATAATTATTCAACAGGCTTTTATCTGCAGCCGGGTCCGCTCCCTGCACAGCAATAGCTTTTTCAAAATAGTTTTTTGCCTGCCGGTAGTTACCGGTTTCATACTGCATTACCCCAAGCCGGTTGTACAGGCGCTGAGTTTCCCGCAGCGGATTATTGTCTTTCTCAATGATAGCCTCCGCTTGTTTATAAAAGTAAAGCGCTGAATCAAACTGGTTATAGGCATAGTAAATTCCGCCAGTATATAACAGCGGAGTGAAAAGGACGGAGTCTGAAAGTGTCCCAAGTTTCTTTTTTAAAGCAATTGCGGCCAGGTAATCAGTTTTGGCAGTTTCCAGGCTGTCAAAATAATATTCAATATATGCCTTTCGGGTCTTAGCCCAGAATATAAGAGAGTCAGATAGATTTTTTTCTCCGTCTTTCAGTAGTTTATCAAAAATTGCAAGGGATTCCCGGTAATGCTTATCTGCAGCTTCATACATTTTTTCATTATCGCCGGCATTCAGTGATAGCAGTTCGGCTTGCTGGAAGTGTTTGTTAGCTATATCATAGTTTTTTTTCAGGATACCATTATCTGTGTGCACTACTTGTTGTGCTAAACAAATGCATAGAAAACTGCCCAATAAGAGGGAAAGCAAGAATTTATTCATGATAAGCTGTGATAGCCTATCAAATTTAATTGTGATAGCTTAATTAGCAATAATAATCACACAGGGCGGGCGGGGCCTGGCTTCTTTTTCAATTTGAAGGCCTGTATTGTTTGTGGCCATGTTCGCATTTCTCAGGAAAACACCCTGTGAAGCCCTGTCGTTTAAAATATCCCATACGTATTGTGGTACATCAGCCATTGTATTGTACCAATAAAGCAGAACCTTAAGCTTATTCTGGGTTTTGCCACTTCCATCATTTATTCGGTATTTTATCTCAATTTCTTTTTTATCGTCATTTTGGGGGTTGGCGCCAAATACTCCTTTGCGAATCGATTCAGCAAGGTTTATTTTTCCATCATTTGTTCTCACTGCACAGCCACCGCTATTAGCCAGATTGTCTTCGTCGAAAATGGAGCCGTTCAGGGGTAATATTCTGTCTGGGTTGGCATTGTAAACAGGGTGTGCCACAGAATCGCCGGCAGACAGGCGGTAAAAGTGGTCTGTAAACGTAATACCTGAGAGCACTACCATCGTTGTGGTGATTTTGCCCCTGGGAGAGGTATGGGTAATACGATAACGAAGACCGGTTTCGCTTTTACTCACATTTATTGCCCCTGTTATGTCGTCGATTTCAATTCCATCAGGGAAGCCGGAATATATACCTTCCCGGTGTACCAAAGGCTTGATAATATAATCGCCGGCTGAAGGCTTCAGGTAAATGATAGAATCCCCATAGCTTAGGTTATAGGGAGTGTTATCGTCTGTAGTGCCGGATGACTTGTCACAGCCAACCCAGGCCATTGATAATAAGATGCTGATAACAACTACAATTGGTTTTGGGCAATTCATGCAGGCCTTTTTTGTAAGTAAACAGTGATTATTTAAACGTAACCTCCTGTTCAAAAGTATTTGAAGTTACAACATTTATCATGCCGGAATGCCTGATCGAAATCATTTTGTATCAGATTCATTTAAACGGCAACTTTGCGGGCATTGCTGGTTTAAAACGATTTTGGCTATATGATAAAGATTGGTCTTATAAGAGAGGGTAAAATACCTTCTGATAACCGGGTGGCATTAACCCCGGCTCAATGCAAGTGGATACACAAGAATTCCAGCACTATCCAAATTGTCGCCCAGTCATCCCCGGGCAGGTGTTTTTCAGACCGGGAGTACCAGGTAGCCGGAGTTGAGGTAAAGGACGATATTTCTGATTGTGATATTCTGCTGGGCATTAAGGAAGTACCTGCTGCTGAGTTGATTGAAGGCAAAACTTATCTTTTCTTTTCCCACACCAAGAAAAAGCAGGCGCATAACCAGTCGTTGCTGAGGGCAATTCTCGACAAAAGAATTAATCTGATAGATTATGAGTGCCTGGAACATGAAGACGGTCAGCGAATCATTGGTTTTGGCTTTTTTGCCGGAGTTGTAGGTGCGCACAACGGCATGATGGCCTATGGTAGCCGGACCGGTTTATTTAAATTAGACAGGGTTTATAAACAGCGAAGTTTCAGAGAATTAATTCATAATTATTTCGGGCTTAAACTGCCAAATGTCAAGATAGCCGTTACCGGTTCCGGTCGTGTGGCCCATGGTATATTGGAAATAATGAACCTGATGGGCATTCATGAGGTAGAACCGGATGAGTATTTAAAGAGGAGGTTTGCCTACCCGGTTTATACACAGCTTAAAGGTGCAGAACTATATGAGCATAAAGAAACCTGTAAATACAGCCGTGAGGATTTTCATGAGAGCCCGGAAAACTATAATTGCAAATTTCTGCCTTATGCCGCACAGACTGATATTTTAATGAACGGGGTTTATTGGGATAAAAATGTTCCCCGGCTTTTTGAAAAAACGGATATAAAATCTGATACATTTATTATACAAACAATTGCTGATATCACCGACGATGAAAACGGGTCAGTGCCGATTAATATGGGAGATCAGAGTATAGAAGATCCGGTTTATGGGGTTGACAGGGAAAGTTTACAAAAAACTGCCCCCTACCTGCCAGCCTCAATTGATGTAATGGCGGTTGGTAACCTGCCCAATGAATTGCCAAGAGATGCGAGCCGTTATTTTGGAGAACAACTGATCAAATACATACTGGAAGATCTTACAGGAAATAGCTCGGAGATTATCGAGAGAGCTACTATTGCCAAATCAGGAAAGTTAACTCCACATTTCAGCTATTTGCAGGATTATGCTGATGGTAAATTATAGATACAAGTAATAGTCTTTCAGCAGTGAAGTAAAAGAAGGGGTATAATTATCATTATTATCTTTTATCGCCATTTCATCAAGGACTGTTTCTTCTTTTTTTTCTGATGGCAGCCTCCCGCAAAGCATAATACGGAAGTAGCCATGATTGACAGACTGTCTTACCAGAACTAATTGGCTTAATTCAAATCGGTGTTCAAAAACCAGTTTCCTGATCTCTTCATTTCTTTTGTATGGCAACAGCAGATAAAAATACCCTTCCGGGCTAAGCTGTCGTTTAATTATCTCAAATAATTCACTGAATGAAAGCCCTGCATTGTGATGGGCAATATTCTTATTCTCGTCTTCTGCTTTTAGCTCCTTTTCATAAAAAGGAGGATTGCTTATGATGATATCATACTTTTTCCTTGGTTCAAATAATTTTATATCTGCATGTAAAACGTGGATCTTTTCTTTCCAGGGAGAGTTCATAACATTTTCAAGGGCCTGTTCGTAAGCGTTTCTGTCAATTTCAATCGCATCAATTGTACAACCCGTATTTTTCTGGGCTAACATCAGGCTTAACAAACCGGTGCCTGTTCCAATATCCAACAACTGTATCGATGTTCCGGTATGTTCTGCCATCTTTTTTGCCACCCAGGCTCCAAAAAGGCAGCTATCAGTGGTAACCTTCATAGCAGCCTTATCTTGATGTATAGTGAATTGTTTGAAGCGGAAATAACTATTGGACATGATTACAAAATAATTACCATTCAGCCCGGGCAGTAGAACCGACAGACAGATCAGCGAATTGACCTTCGAGATATTTATAAAAGCCGGTGATGGCTATCATTCCGCCATTATCAGTGCAGTATTGAAATGCCGGGATGAAAGTATTCCAGTGATATTTTCTTCCCATTTCCTCAAAAGCCTTTCTGAGGCCGCTGTTGGCAGATACTCCTCCGGCGAGACAGATATCAACGATACCTGTTTCCAGCGATGCCCTTTTCAGTTTATTCAATAAAATGGTGATAATACGGTGCTGTATGGAAGCGCAGATGTCGGCCAGGTTATTTTGTATGAACTCTTTTTTTTCTTCCTCGGTTGCTGCAAATTCTTCTTTATAGAGATTGCTCTTACCGGCATTTTGTAAAAAATAGAGAATTGATGTTTTTAAACCACTGAAGCTGAAGTTGAGGTCCGGTATGTTCGGCTCAGGAAACTTAAAACGCTCCGGGTTTCCTTCTTTCGCATATTTATCAATCAGCGGACCACCGGGGTAAGGCAGTCCCAGTAATTTAGCTGATTTGTCAAATGCTTCCCCGGCTGCATCATCAATGGTTTCACCAATTACTTTCATATGGGTGGGAGATTCGCAAAGAACGATTTGGGTATGCCCCCCGCTGACGGTCAGGCAGAGAAAAGGAAAAGATGGTTTGGGGTCGTCAATAAGGTTTGCCAGTACATGCGCCTGCATATGATGTAC
>CAYPBW010000044.1:15838-18331 GCA_964409055.1 uncultured Chitinophaga sp.
ATGGTTTGGGGTCGTCAATAAGGTTTGCCAGTACATGCGCCTGCATATGATGTACAGCTATCAGTGGTTTATTCAATGCCAGGGCCAGTGATTTAGCGAACTGGCCGCCTACTAACAAGGAACCAATTAGCCCCGGTGACTGGGTGAAAGCAATAGCATCAATGTCTTTTATTTCACAATTAGCCTGCTTGAGTGCTGCATCCACTACGGGTATAATATGCTGCATATGTGCCCTTGAAGCCAGCTCAGGCACTACGCCGCCGTATTTTTCATGTACGGTTTGATTGGCAATAAAATTGGAAAGGATATTTCCATCTGCGCAAACTGCAGCAGAAGTTTCATCACAACTGGATTCTATTGCGAGAATGACGGGCATATAACCAAAATTTTATTGGCTGCAAACTTACTTACTCCTGATGGCTTCTACAGGATCCATTTTGGCAGCCTGGCGGGCCGGAATGAAACCGGCAATGATGCCCACTGCTATACAAATGAATACTGCCATTACCATGTGTGAGGTAGATATAAATACCGGGAAATTGAGGGCCAGGGTCAGTAGTTTGGTAAGCAGGAAAACCAGTGTCAGTCCTATAACTCCCCCTATGATGCATAAAAATGCAGATTCCAATAAAAATTCTGCCAGTATTACCCTTTTTTTGGCACCTAATGCTTTCTTCAACCCGATCTGGCTGGTTCTTTCTCTTACTGAAACGAACATAATATTGGCAACACCGAACATACCTACTATTAATGACAGGGCAGCAATAGCCCAGCCACCAATGTTAAGGTTTACAAACAAAGAACTGATAGCAGCGCTAAAATCATTTATATCATTTAACGCAAAATCTTCTTCTTTGGTAGGGCTTAATTTGTGAATTGCCCTCATGGTACCGGCCAGTTCATCTTTCAGTGCCTTGCTGGATACATTTTCTTTACCCTGCACCATTAATACGGGGTCTGCTTTTAATTCGTTGATAATGGTGCGGCCAAACATATAGGGGAGCAATACACTTTTGTCAAACTCCCAGCCGCCAATCATTTGTTTGCCCTGCTTTTTAATAACGCCGATTACTAATATCCGCTTCCCCCTTATCTGTACGATTTTTCCAGGTGCATACTCAGCTTTTGTAAAAAGCTTTTCTGCAATTTCATTTCCTATTACAGCTACATTATTACCTCTGGAGAAATCAGCATCTGACATATATCGGCCATACTCAACACTGAACGATTGTATATCGTCAAAATCGTCTGATAAGCTGTAGATATTTACATTAGAAAGCCTGCTGCCTTTATAATCAACTACATCATTTACATTGTTAGCAAAGGCAACAAACCGGGCGTTGGCAGTTCCCTCTTTGATAAATTTCATTTCATGGTATTTCGGAACAGGCCTGTTTACATATTTCCACCAGGGATAATCCGGGCCACCCCCGGCGCTATAATCCCATTTATCTATGTAAATAGTGTTAGTGCCTAATGATTTTACTTCATTCTGGATATTTTGTTCCAGGCTGTTGACGGTGGCCAGCACACCAATAATGCAAAAAATACCAATGGTGATGCCGAAGAGAGAAAGGAATGTCCGCAGTTTATTCTTCCACAGTTCCTGCAGGGCCATTAAAAAACTACTGCCAATAATTTCCAGTGTACGCCGGAGCATAGGCAAAATTAATTCTAAAACCCCGAAACCCCTGTCTTAATTTACCAATGGTCAGCTGTTAAAGGTTTAAGTTTGCGTTATGGCAGATTTTATCATTACAGAAGAACAGGAACAGGTACTTTCCACAGGCATCAGTGATGCTTTTTTCAGGAAAAAGTATATTACCACCTGGGCGTTTGCGCTGGGATTGCTTTTATTTCTTCTTCCGTTCAGCCAGGTAAAATGCGGTTCGGCTACGCTGGCAGAGAATAGTGGCCTGGGCATAGCTATGGGCTGGCAATGGAAAATTGCCATGTTAGGCAGCAGCAATGAATTATTGAAAACTATCAAAAAAGATAAGCCGGGTAATCAAAATCAGTTGAGAGAAAGGCCTAATGTTTTCGCCATAGTGGCAATTCTGGCCGGGCTGATTGGCCTGGTAATGTCCGTAATGGCCTATAATAACGGGTCGCTGGTTACAATGTCTGCCGGAGCATTGGGAGTAATTATGCTTATTGCTTTGCTGATACAGTTTAAATGGGTGCTGCAATCATCTTTAACTGATAAGGGCGATAAAGAAATGAATATGAGTTCTATCATTACTGTACAGTTTACAATCTGGTATTTTCTTTCGGTTTTTCTTTTTGCCGCCGCTGCTTTTATTAGTTTTAAAAAATACAAATTAGAGCTGCAGGATGCCTTGAAAAGGGCTTATGATTTTGAATTTGAGCGGCAGCAACGAATCAAGGGATAAATCCGCTATTAATGTATGAACAATCCGGGACGTAAAAATCAGGCTCTCTGCCTTACCTTTGCCGGCATTTATGAAGTATCACAACGAAATACAGCGCAGA
>CAYPBW010000045.1:0-18193 GCA_964409055.1 uncultured Chitinophaga sp.
TAAAGACTAATTTTACAAGCAGCCCGTACGTATGAAAGCTTGTCTAATTCAAACGCTTATCGAAAATTGTCCGAATGAAACCAACCATCCTTCTATTGTCCGTTGTGACATTAGCCTTGTCCTTGTCCATTTCAGTTAAGGCCCAATTCAGGAAATATTCCAATGAATTTTTAAATATAGGTGCAGGCGCCAGGGGGCTGTCTATGGGAAGTGCCCAGGTAGCTTCTGTAAACGATGGTACTGCGGGTTACTGGAATCCTGCCGGTCTCGTTGGGGTTAATGAATACCCACAGGTAAATCTGATGCATGCTGAGTATTTTGCCGGAATTGGAAAGTATGACTATGCCAGTATAGCGTTTCCTACTTCCAGTAAAAAAAGAACTATTGGAATCACGGGTCTTCGATTTGCTGTAGATGACATTATGAATACATTATTCCTGGTAGAACCGGATGGGTCTATCAATTACAATAACATTCAGTCATTTTCATCAGCTGATTATGCATTCATTTTCTCATATGCCCAGAAACTAAAGGAGAGTGAGAAGAAGAATGTGCATTTTGGTTTAAATGCAAAAGTCATACACCGTAGTGTTGGCAAGTTTGCAAAGGCATGGGGATTTGGACTGGATGCCGGTTTACAGATTTACAGCAACAAATGGAAATTTGGTATTGCTGCCAGGGATGTGACCAGTACGTTCAATGCATGGTCCTTCAGCTTTACAGAAAGGGAGAAGGAAGTATTATATCTCACTAATAATGAAATACCCGTTAAATCAACTGAATTGACTGCACCGAGATTGGTTTTAGGTGTTGCCAGAGATTTCAAACTGGGTAAAAAAGCAAGTTTGCTTGCTGAAGCAAATATTGATGTGACTTTTGATGGTCAGCGAAACACTTTGATTAGCGCTGATCCGGTGAGTGCCGATCCCAAACTGGGACTTGAGTTGAATATTAACAATGTATTCTTCTTAAGGGGAGGTATCAATAATTTTCAGCAGGCATTATCTGATGGAGACACCGTGAATCAAAAGAAAGTGTGGATTTATCAACCCAGTGCTGGCGCAGGGTTTAAGATCCAGAATGTTACGATTGATTATGCGTATACCAACCTTGCTAATCAGTCCAACCCTTTATTTACCCATGTTTTTTCCTTGCGGTTGAACCTGGTTAATAACAATAAGAAAAAAGAAGATTAATCTGTTCCCGATAAACACTTATTCAAATGAAAAGACTTTTACTTCCAATGCTGCTCTTCGCCGGACTCTTTGCTCAGGGTCAGTCGTATAATAACGAGTGGATTGATTATGGCAAGACCTACTATAAGTTTAAGGTAGGGGCTGACGGCTTATACCGGATAAATCAATCTGTTCTGGTTACGTCCGGGTTAGGCAGTGTGCCTGCCGAACATTTTCAATTATGGAGAAACGGTCAGCAGGTTCCGCTTTATACCTCCGTTCAAACTGGTGTATTTGGCGTTTCAGATTATATCGAGTTTTGGGGTGAAATGAACGATGGGAAACCAGATCTGCCATTATACAGAATTCCTGATCATCAGCTAAATGATAAATGGAGTTTGGAGACTGATACAGCTTTTTATTTTCTTACAGTGAATCCTTCAGGCACAAATCTTCGGTTAGTTCCCGCATCGAATAGTCTGCCTACGTCATTAACACCTGAGCCTTTCTTTATTCATACGGTTGGAAAATACTACAAGGATAAATATCACTTTGGTTACGCTGCAGTGGTAGGAGAGTATGTTTATTCCTCAAATTATGAGAACGGAGAGGGATTTACCTCACCCAACCTTGCTGCCAACGCAACGAGGACTGAGACATTCAGTAATCTTTTCCCATCTTCAAATGCAGGGGCACCATCGCCCTTTCTAAGAATAAATGCAACAGGAGATGCCCTGAATCCAAGACAATTTGAAGTAAGAGTAAATGGGAACCTGGTGGCAACACAAACAATGGATTATTTCGACTATGTAAAGGCAAATATTCCGATTAGCATTACTGATATAAATACAGGAACCGCAGCACTTGCAGTTAAGAATATATCACCAGGAGCCAGCGACAGGATGGTGATTGCCAAATCAGAGCTTATTTATGCAAGGGACTTTAATTTTGGCGGGGCCAATAATTTTTCTTTTGAATTGCCGGCTAATGCAGCAGGAAATTACCTGGAGATAACCGGGTTTAACTACGGAACCCTGCCTCCAATACTTTATGACCTTACAAACGGGAAACGTTATGTGGCCGATATTATAAATGCACCAACAATCAGAATTGTACTTGAGCCATCAGCTTCATCCAGGAGGTTGTTATTGGTAACACAGGATGCGGCTTTTCCAAAACAGGTAACTAGTTTACAGCAGAGAAATTTTATAAACTATGCTCTTCCTGCAAACCAGGGCAACTATTTAATCATTACTCATACGGCTTTATTGAATGGCTCTGGCGGGTCAACTCCTGTAGAGGATTACAGAGCTTATCGTAATTCTGCTGCTGGTGGAAGTCATAATGCGAAAATCTATATGATTGACCAATTAGTTGATCAGTTTGGATTTGGTATAAAGCAACATCCTTTATCTGTACGAAATTTCATTCGCTGGGCGAGAAATACATTTACTTCACCAGTAAAGAATGTTTTCCTGGTTGGTAAAGGTTTAAATTATATACACAATCGTTTTTATGAAAGTAATCCCGATTTGCCCAAACTTTCGTTTGTGCCATCATTTGGTTTTCCTGCCTCAGACAACTTATTAGCAGCAGATCCGGGCCTGAATGTTATACCTAAAGTCCCGATTGGAAGACTTTCTGTTATTACAGCAGATGAAATAACAGTTTATTTGAACAAAGTAAAAGAGTTTGAGCAGCATCAGGCTTTTCTTTCTCCATTAATTGCTGACAAAGCCTGGATGAAAAATGTGGTTCATGTTATTGGTGCGAATGATGGGGCATTAGGTGATGCCTTACTGGCATCTATGAACAGGTTCAGGGATATAATAAAAGATACATTCTATGGTGGAAATGTAAATACGTTTAGCAAGCTGACAACAGCGCCAGTAGAACAAGCTAACGTACAAAAAATGTATCAATTATTTGAGGAAGGTGTCGGGATACTTACATATTTTGGTCATTCCTCTGCATCAACGCTTGAGTTCAACCTGGATAATCCTGATGGGTATAATAATCAGGGTAAGTACCCTTTGTTTATTTTATTGGGTTGTAATGCGGGTAATTTTTATAATTTCAATTTAGCCCGCCTGTCATCTAAAGAAACAATTTCAGAAAAGTTTGTGTTAGCTCCTAATAGAGGAAGTATAGCGAGTTTAGCCAGCACACATCTTGGAATTGTACACTACCTGGATATCTATAACAGCAAGGTGATGACATCAGCATCTACAACAAAATATGCAAAGCCAATGGGTGAGATATTGATTGATGCGATCTCAAAAACCTTCGACCTGACAACCCAAAATGACTATTATGCAAGGTTTCATTGTGAACAATCTACTTTGCATGGCGATCCTGCCATTACTTTAAGCCCGTCATTTCAAAAGCCAGATTATGTAATTGAAGATCAACTGGTAAAGGTTAATCCATCTTTTATTTCTGTTGCGGAGACCAGCTTTAAGATTGATGCAAAGTTTATGAATATAGGTAAGGCAATTGAAAAAAATATCGTGGTAGAAGTTAAAAGAACCTATCCTGATTTGTCTTCTGAAGTTATTCAAAGAGATACAATTAGTGGAATTCGGTACATAGATTCACTGAGTTACACAATACCTATTGTAGCTACAAGGGATAAAGGGTTAAACAAAATAACCATAAAGGTTGAGGCTGATGACCAGGTTGATGAGATTTATGAATCAAATAATACTGTCACAAAAGATGTTTTCATTTTCGAAGATGAATTGAGGCCGGTTTATCCCTATAACTATACAATAGTCAACAGGCAGAATATTAAGCTTCAGGCTTCCACTGCAAATCCTTTTGTTGCACAGAAGCAGTACAAAATGGAAATCGATACGACAAAGTTGTTCAATTCTTCCTTAAAAAGAGAGCAGACAGTGTCTTCTTCAGGTGGATTAGTTGAGTTTACCCCGGGTATTACTTTTGTAGATAGCACTGTTTATTACTGGAGGGTGGGCCCTGTAGTTACATCTGGAACTCCCAACTGGAATTATTCATCATTTATTTACCTCCAAAATCACACAGAAGAAGGATTTAATCAGTCACATTATTATCAACATAAGGAGTCCTTAAATAATGAAATTGCTCTTACTGCAAATAATGTTTGGGCTTTTGATTCTATTTATCAAAATATTTTTGCGAGGAATACAATATTTCCGGAAGGAGGAACGCAGCAGGCAGAATTTACTGTTGCTGTTAATGGTAATCAATATATTGGAGGTGGGTGTAATTTTAATGCCATTATCTTCAATGTATTTAATCCTAACTCATTAGCAGCATGGCCAAATTCATTTACTGGTCCAGGCGGCAGTGGTTTATATGAAAGTTTACCACAACCCTGTGGCCCAAGAAGAGAATATAATTTTGAGTACTCTTATCTTGATACTTCCGGACGTCGTAAAATGATGAGTTTTCTGAATAATATAGTGCCTGATGGATATTATGTAGTAGCAAGGGGAAATATTTCGTCGTCAAGTCCGGTGCCTCCAAAGTATCCTGATGTGTGGATGGGGGATACAACGTATTATGGATCGGGGAATTCATTATACCATATCCTAAAGAATCAGGGTTTTGCCATATTAGACAGTTTTAACCGTCCCCGGACATGGATATTTATTTATAAGAAAAATGGGCAATCTTCATTCCAGCCTGTATATACAATGGCTCAAACTATTTATGATAAACTTACACTTATTGCCAACATAAGAACGTCGGATACGGCGGGGTATGTTTTATCACCACATTTTGGAAGGGCTAAACAATGGCGACAACTCAGGTTCAATGGTACCACTGCCCCGGATCCTGCAGGAATTGATTCAGTTCGGATAAATTTAATAGGGATAAACAATGCAGGTCAGGAGTCTGTAATTATACCCGGCATAGATCCTGCACTTCAATCATTCGATATCTCTCATATCAGTGCTGATGACTATCCCTATCTGAGGCTGCAGTTATATTCAAAAGACAAAGTAAACTATACTCCATATCAATTAAAGTACTGGCGAATTACTTATGACCCGGTCCCTGAGGGTGCAGTTGCGCCTAATCAGTTTGTCCAGTACAAAGATTCTCTGGATGTGGGTGAGCCATTGAATTTCAAAGTCGCATTTAGGAATGTAAGTCATATTCCCTTTGACAGTCTAAAAGTAAAAATGGTAATTACCGACAGGAATAATGTCGCTAATATCATCCCGCTTCCCCGTAAAAAACCTTTGGGTATTTATGGCAGCGCTACAGATACTGTCCAGATAGGTTCAATTATTAATACAGCTTCTTTTCCCGGAAAGAATACATTATTCGTTGAAGCAAATCCAGACGATGACCAGCCTGAACAACATCATTTTAACAACTTTGCTTTCAGGGATTTTTATGTAAAGCCAGACAGTCTTAGTCCGCTTATTGACGTTACATTTGATGGAGTACATATTCTTAACAGGGACATTGTTTCTTCTAAACCTGACATTCTTATAAAATTGAAAGACGAGGCAAAGTGGATGATATTGGATGATACTTCCCTTGTAAATGTACAGGTGCGATATCCAAGAGGTGTATTAAGGAGGTTCTATTTTAGCAATGATACTTTAAGGTTTACGCCGGCAGGGCAGGCGCCTAATACTGATAATACTGCTTCCGCCAACCTAAAGCCATATTTTACTGAAGATGGAACTTATGAACTTATAGTTACCGGCAAAGACAGGAGCAGTAACGAAGCTGGTTCTATTGAATACAGGGTTCTATTTGAGGTAATTAATAAGCCGATGATATCGAATATGCTCAATTATCCGAATCCGTTCACAACTTCCACTGCTTTTGTGTTTACCATAACTGGAAATGAAGTGCCACAGAATATTAAGATTGAAATCATGACAGTTACAGGTAAGATTGTAAGGGAAATCACAAAAAGTGAATTAGGCCCTTTGCGTATCGGAAGGAATATTACCGAATTTAAATGGGATGGAACTGATCAGTATGGGCAAAAGCTGGCCAATGGAATATACCTGTACAGGGTTGTAACCAACCTGAATGGTAAATCACTTGATAAATACAAGGCCGAGAGTGACAATACTGATAAATATTTCAATAAAGGGTATGGAAAAATGTACCTGATGCGATAATAATTATAAAGTTGAGAGAAAAGGGGTTGCAGTCGCAGCCCCTTTTCTGTTTTCGTAAACAACAGGTATGACATTAGTGTTATTTTTGCTGCCTATTTATTAAATTTTTATGGCTAAGATTGGAATTAATATTGCAACAGGCAGTTTGCAGCAGCAGGAAATGATAGTAGGTATCGATCTCGGCACAACCAATAGCCTTATAGCAATCATTCACCCGGAAAGTAGAAAGCCGGTGGTTCTTAAAGAGCATGACGGAAATGCATTGGTTCCTTCTGTTATCCATTTTGGTGAGCAAGGTATGCCCTCTGTAGGAGATGAGGCTAAAAAGCATCTAATTGAAGAACCGCATAACACAATTTTTTCTGTCAAACGACTAATGGGTAAATCTTACAATGATGTCAGGGACTATGCTGACTTTTTTACATACAAAGTATTAGATGACAATACGGAGAGCCTTGTAAAAATTCAGGCAGGAGATAAGTTTTATTCACCTACTGAACTTTCTTCTCTCATACTCAGGGAATTAAAAACAAGAGCCGAACATATTTTAAAAACTCCTGTAACAAAAGCTGTGATTACCGTTCCGGCTTATTTTAACGATGCACAACGTCAGGCAACCCGTGACGCTGGTAAGTTGGCAGGTCTTGATGTGATGAGAATTGTTAATGAGCCCACAGCAGCCAGTCTTGCTTATGGATTAGGACTTAAAAATGATGAGACTAAAACAGTAGCTGTCTATGACCTTGGTGGGGGAACTTTTGATATTTCAATTCTTCGTATCAGTGGCGGAATCTTTGAAGTACTTTCTACTAATGGAGATACTTATCTTGGCGGTGATGACTTCGACAGGGCTATCGTAAAGCATTGGGCTGATAAACTCGGAATAACTAATGAAGAACTGAGCTTTCACAAACATCTGGCACAAGAATTAAGGCTTGTCGCAGAAGAAGCAAAAAAGCACCTAAGCACTAATGATGCTTTTAATGGGGAAATTAGTGGTAGCCCGGTTAGTTTGTCAAAAGCCGAATTTGAAAAATTGATTCAGCATCTCGTTGAAAGGACCTTAAACTGTTGCAGGCTGGCACTGAATGATGCTGAGTTGGATATTGAAGATATAGAAGAGGTAATAATGGTTGGTGGATCTACCAGAGTGCCTATAGTTAAATCTTCTGTGTCGGATTTGTTTAGAAGGGATGTTCATGATACGCTGAACCCTGATGAGGTAGTTGCTCTTGGTGCTGCAGTTCAGGCAGACATACTTGCCGGAAATAATAAAGATTTTCTTTTGCTTGATATTACTCCTCTTTCTTTGGGTATAGAAACTATGGGCGGCTTGATGGATGTCCTGATCCCAAGGAATTCAAAAATTCCTGCTAAAGTAGGCCGGCAATATACTACTCAGAAGGATGGCCAGAGTGGTATTCGTATAGCTGTTTACCAGGGAGAAAGAGACCTTGTGAAAGATAATCGAAAGTTGGGTGAATTTAATCTGACGGGTATACCAGCAATGCCGGCTGGCCTGCCAAAAGTCGAAGTTTCATTTTTAGTAAATGCTGATGGGATATTGGTTGTAAAGGCCAAAGAACTTCGCAGTGGTGTTGAGCAAAGTATTGAAATAAAACCACAGTATGGCTTAACTGATGAGGAAGTCGAGAAAATGCTACTGGATTCCATCTCTCATGCGAAAGCAGATATGCAAAGCAGGGCTTTAATAGAAGCGAAAACAGAGGCTGAACAGATTATTAGTACAACAGAGAATTTTATTTCTAAAAACATTGAATTCCTTTCTGACGAGGAGATTTCCAGGACTAATTTGGCAATTGAGAACTTACGAAAAATAACACTATCTGATAATAAAGATTCTATTCAAAAGGCCATTGAGGCATTGAATGAAATTTCCAGGCCTTATGCCGAGAGGTTGATGGACCATGCAATTGGCTCTGCTCTGAAGGGCAAGATTATTTAATGATTGACCTTTTTGCTATTTTAGGTATTAGGAGAATAATTGCTGCAATCACAAATAAAAAAAGATTAGCAAACATCATTTTATAGATAGGTTTTGCGTTAAATTTAAACTCTACCTCACATTGGGCCTTGTCTACCGGTACTGATATAAAAGTTTTAAATGTGGTAAAATGCCCGATACGTTTTCCATTTATTCTTACCTCCCAATACGGGTAATTATTTTGCAGCAAAGTAAGCCACCTGTATTCACCTGGATTATTAATGATGCACCTGGTGTACCCGGCTCCTGATTTTATTATGCGGATAAAAGATGAGTCAAATGTTGTTTTTGTGTTTATGGAAGTGTCTGAACTTAGAAAAATGAAAGCTTGTTGTTTTATAAAATTATATAAAGCTGTGTCAGATATAAGCTCAACATTATTATTTAATTGAACCGGGTACTGATCAGGTTTTGTGTAACCAATCTTTTTACTGTAAGAACTTATTAGAAGAAATTGATTTTCATCCTCTGTCTTTATGTATTTACCATCGTTTATTGAAACAAGTTCCTGGGGCTGTATGCCTCTTGGGAAAGTATTTATAATTTTTTGAACATCCTCTTTTGACATCATGCCCAATCCTGTAAATGGCAGGGTTAACCATGTAATAATAGTCATATTCAAAGAAACCACCAATGCAATTGAAGCCTTACTTCTAAATACTTTTTTCAAAACCAGCAGGGTAATTGTATGAATAGATGCCTGTATCAGCATTAAATCCCAGAAGTCAATAGCATCTATGATGCTTTTTATAGATTGCTTAAGGCTGTATCCTGTAATGTTGAATCGTGAACCACCAATAAGAACAATCATTAATCCTGAAAAAATTAATAGCAGAATTGTCGGTAATAATGTAAATGAAAACATTTTTCTGGCTTTAAAAAGCCAATCGGGATACTTAGTCAGGTATTCAATTCCGCCAGCCCCGCATAAAAGAAATAATAGCACTACGAAATAGGTGAACTCTCCGTTTAGCCTTACGTAACCAAGGAGCGGTAATGCTTTCCAAGCAAATATTTTAAAATAGCCCCCTGCGGAGATTAGAATAAAAAATAGCAACGGGAGAAAAATTGAAATTAGTTGACGTTTTGAAAAGTAACGAAAGGCTAAAAAAAGACCCAGGAAATGCAGGACACCAATAAAAGTGTTTCTCATTCCAATATCGGTGTTAAAGAAACCTGATTTGTGCACCGGAAGCGGGAAGAACAATGAAATATATGATTGAAATGTTGTTGGGTGTAGCAATGTTTGTTCCAGCGATACTTTACTCCCCCTTGAAATATATCTTAAGACATCCAGGTTGCTGAATATTACAACTAGTGACAGCAGGCAGGCGATGGCAAAAAAAACAAGGTTTATGAGCCAATAATTTTTATGGCAATAATCTTTAAGAAAATCTTTACGGTTAAAGTAAATGATTAAGATTAAGAAAAAGAAAAAATAGGCTGAACCTATAATCAAGCCCGGATGAGTTGCGGATGTAAATAGAAAAACACTAAAGCCTCCTAAAATGAAATTCTTAATTATCGGATTTTTATTTACTCTAAGAAAAAATAGAAGGACATAAGGGAAATACCCAACACCTGTAAGCCAGCATAAGTACTGCATGTGTCCTGTAATATAGCCACATGTCATATATACTAGGCCGGTTATTATCGCAATGTCTTTGCTCAAAAACTCTCGGCATACTTTATATGTCCCCCATCCGCCTATCAAAATGTAAAATAGCTCCTCTAATGTTATAGTATATATGTTATAGCCCGTTGTTGCGCCAATTATCCATTGGACAGGATTCCAGAATCCATTATTCATATCGCCATACTGAGGAGTGCCAAAATGCAAAAAAGGGTTCCAAAATGGTTCAAATCCTGAGAATAAAGTTTCGCTAAACACAAACCTTGTTGGAAGGTTTTGGGTTAATATATCATTTTTCAGATGGAAAAAAGGTAATAGTACAGGCCCGTAAGCAAGTAGTAAAAATAGCAGAAAGAGCCAAAAGGGTCTTTTGTATAATATTTCTGCTGCTTTTTTCAATTTTAATAATTATAATTCTCGACAAAATTACTATCAGGCAATGCTGTGAATTTAAAACCGTCTTTAACTTTACTTCCTCTTGGAACGAGATATGGATTTTCTTCGCAAAGGCAGGGCAGGGGTGTGAAGTAACATCGGTTATTCCAGTTGTTATTAATTTTTTTTGTCTTATGAAAAATTATACCTCTGATATTCGTTTTCATAAATGGGGGTTGTTCCGTTGCAGAAGGATAAAAAAGGAGTACGGGGTTTCGATAAACATCAGTGGCTTTTTTATTCATATATACAATTGTTGAAATTGTAATAAGTAGTAAAGGGAAAGTCAAATTAATATTTACGTTTAGCTTCCCGGCAACAATTACCAATGGGAGGAGGCTTGTAATAAGGAGAAAGCCATAAGCAAAACGAGGATCCGGAGCAGTAAAGAACCATCCTGCAAGCATTATCCAAAGAATTAAAATTAATTGTTTATAATTTTTTTGTTCGAAAATGAGTTTTGGTCTTTTTAAAAAAAGTATAATAGGTGAGAGGAGTGAAAGTAAAATTAATAATCTATGTTGTGGAAGTAAACCATTAAACCAATAAGGGATCCAATTGGTTGAGGTTTTGTTTATTGAATTAATAAAACCCAGGTTATAATTATAATAACGATTTGCATTAATAATATAGCTCTTAAATCTTTGTGTCATTATATCCGGAAGTTGCCAGTCAGGATTTCCAATCGAACTGGTAGCGGGAAATAGTAAATGGCCTGTTATGATATAATTTTTTATCAAAACAGGCAGAAGTATTAATACTCCAAATACGATTGTATACCAAATAGCCCTGGTATTTTTTGAGTTATTAATAAGCAGCACACTTGTAAATGCGAGGATCAGTAAGCCTGAAAGTTTAAATGAGATTACAGATAAAGAAATGAAAATTAAGAAAATTATTGGTGTTCTATTCTCTGAGTAAAAGGCTTTTTCAACCAATGATGTCAGGCAAAATATTATTAATATGGTAACTATGAAATCGTAGGCTGTTGAATTTGCCGTATCACGAAAAAGTTGCCAATCGGCAAGAAAGTAGGCAGTTAAAAAAAAGTAAAATAGCAAAAGTGCCTTACCGGTTGAAGTATTTTTTTTTGTGGTGAAGAAATGTATTTTGCAGGTTAACCATAACAGGAACCAGATAGAAACGGTTACGTTCAGGTAAGTAAAATTCTGGTGAGGAAATTCAGGAATATAAAAGAAGCTGATTAGGTTAAACCAATTTGAACTCAACCCCAAACGGGGATAAATATTTGCCAGTCCGGGAACGGCACCATATTCATTTGTCCATTTAATTATCTGCAAATGGTAGAGCTGTGTATCGCCATTTGTTGGTTTTAGTATGCCTAACAGCAGGAACAGCAATATCGAGATAAATGTGAATGTAAAAAGAGCCGGGGCATATCTGCTTCCTTTTTTGATAGTGGCATATAAATTCAAAATGTTCGCAGTAAATTTTATGATAAGGAGGATCATCAAAACTATGCTCAGCGTAAGGAGAAATGAAAACCTGACAGGCATGAATATTATAATCCATGAGCTGACTAAAGAAATTGTCAGTAAGCCACTAAAAAAAAGAAAAACAAGACAACTTAATCCATTTCCTATCCATTTGTCATATTTATCATTTTTTCTAATCAACAGATATAAGGGTAATCCCCATAGAATACAAATGGCAGAGATAATCAGGCTATATAACAGGAGTTGAAGCATTTATTTGAGCTGATTATTCCTTTTTGCAACAATAATTATTGATAAGCCTGCTTTTTTAAAAGTAATGCCATCCAGTGTTTTTGCAACCGGTACCAGTTTGTTGTAAAAACCCATATTCCTTGGTGGAATTGTTTTAAGCCTGAACAATTTTCCATACAACCAGGCAAATACTCCTAAAAAATTAAAATAAAACTTTTTTTGTGATTCATAACCGCTTTCTGTCACTAACCTGATGAGTTGGCCGGAAGTATATCTCCGGTAATGTCCTAATGATCTGTCGAGTGCTGAGTATAAAAATTTATATGCAGGGGTAAGAATAATAATTGTCCCCTCAGGTTTTAGCAAAAAGCGGATGTTTTGCAATGCTTGTTTATCATTGTCAATATGTTCTAGTACATTTAAAAGAAAAATAGTATCAAATTGTTCTTTCAGATCAAAATGAGTTGTTTCAAATGCCGGGTTTTCAAGATCTATAGTGAAAATGGAATGTAGATTTTTAAAGCCATAAAATTTTTTGTGCAATATTTCTACATAATTTTTTTCAGCATCCGAGAGGCTGATAGTTGTACCGTCATTCAGAAAGAATGCCGACAAATTACCAATGCCACTTCCTATTTCCAGTGTATTCCCTTTTACAAAGGGTCGGATAGCCTGGTACATCCAGCGATTAAACCGGTCTGCGTTTGCAATTACATGTAATATTTCTTCTCCGGTATTATTTGTAGAAGTCACTGTTATTTTCTTGAGAATATATTGTATTTAACTATACAGTAAATTGCCCTAAATCCGTCCAGCCAGTTTATTTTTTTACCTTCTTTGTAAGTTCTTCCATAATAAGAAATGCCCACTTCATAGATTCTGATATCTTTTATCCTGCTTATTTTGGCTGTGACTTCAGGTTCAAATCCAAATCTCTTTTCTTTTAAACGGATGGATTTTAATATTTCAGTTTTGAACATTTTATAACCTGTTTCCATGTCAGTAAGGTTTATACCTGTAAACAGGTTAGATAGAAAGGTCAGCAATTTGTTGCCAATTGTATGTAAGAAAAATAGTACCCGGTGGGCTTCACTGCCACGAAATCTGGATCCGTATACAACATCAGCATAACCATTAATGATTGGCTTCAACATTTTGGAGTACTCTGCGGGATCGTATTCGAGGTCGGCATCCTGGATTAAAACAAATTCTCCGGCAACTGCCGTAAGCGCTGTTTGTATACAGGCGCCTTTGCCTTTGTTTTCTTCGTGATGAAGTAATTTGATATGTTCTTTGTTGCCTGAATTCAAGTAATATTCAAGAGCGGTAAAAGTATTGTCTGTAGAGGCATCATTTACAATAATTATTTCCTTTTTTAGCCCACAGTCTGTTTTTTCAATTTTTTTAAGGATTTCAATGATCATACTTTCCTCGTTGAAGCAGGGAACTATTATGGAAAGTGTTTGCGGAGACATAATCAAAATAATACAATTAATCTGATAATTAAGGTAGCTAAATAAATTTCTTTTTAAGTTTCAAAAAATTTATTTCAAAGAAATAATAACTAAAAATGCTGATAAGTAATGCTAATAACGTTGAAAGAAGTGAAGCTGCTATTCTTGAAATGTTTACATTAAGATTTGTGTTTTGAATAATAAAAGTAAATAATCCTGAACTTGTGAGCATGTACACTGGCCAGTGGAATACATAAAAGCCGTAAGAAATTTTTCCGAAGAACCGAAATGGTTGTAACGAAAATAGTCTATTCGTTAAAGAAGAATTGCTGGTTGTAACTATTTCATACAAAAGCAGTCCAAACATGGCACAGAATGTTGTATACCCAACAAATGCGAAATAAGGATATCCGTTCTGATTTTTTTGATTGAGAAAATAGAAGAGAAAATTTATTATTGCAAGTACAAGTACGATTAAGGCAAGATTGTTCGATATTATTTTTGGTTTAAATTTCAGAAGAAGGGCGATCATGCTGCCAATACAGATCCCGTCTATTCTTGTAAAAGTGTAAAGCGTTGTATAATTCAGATCTTCTATTTTATAAAACCAAACGGCAGATCTGGCAATAATAACTAAAAGAAGTACTGAAAGCATTATAAAGAAAAGTTTCTTTGGACTCTTCACTATCAAAATAATGAATGGCCAAACCAGATAGAATTGTTCTTCTACAGCAAGTGACCAAAGATGGGTCAGTATTTTTGCATCTTCAGTTAAATGAAAGGAAAGAAGCCAGTTTTGTAAATAAGTCCAAAACCACCATTGGTTATTTATAAAATAACTTAATTCATTTTTATAAATATCCAATTGAGGAAATATGACAAGGAAAAGAAACAGTGTCAAAAAATAAAGAGGAAATATTCTCAAAATTCTTCTGATAAAAAAATTTTTTAAAAAGCCTGGCTGACCGGCATCGTTAAGCAGAATAGTGGTAATGAGAAATCCTGAAAGAACAAAGAAAAGATCCACCCCCAGCCAGCCAAAATAGGAATGACGAATAAATCCAAAATTGTGGTACAGGACAACTAATAGAATAGCAACTCCTCTAAGGCCATCCAGGGCAGGGTAGTGAGACCTTTTAGGGGTTTCTGCAGTCATGTATCGGGTTAGTTGTTACTTCTTCAAAGATAACTTTCTGAGCAGATACTTGCCAATCATATCAAATTCGATATTTACTATAGAGCCCTTTGTTACTTTATTAATATTGGTATGCTCAAAGGTGTAGGGGATAATAGCTACGGTAAAACTTTTTCCTTTAACATTAAAAGCAGTTAAGCTTATGCCATTTATTGCGATTGAACCTTTCTCAATAATGAGTGAAGCAAATTTTTTGGGAAATTCAAAAGTATACTCCCAACTACCATTCTTTTCAATCACACTTTTGCAAATTGCCACCGCATCTACATGTCCCTGAACAATATGACCGTCTAACCGGTCACCCAATTGAAGAGACCTCTCAAGATTTACGATGGTGCCTTCAGACCATTCCCCCAGATTTGTTTTTTCCTGGGTTTCCTTTATGGCAGTAACCCGGTGACTTTTGCCATTTAGTTCCTCGACAGTAAGACATACACCACTATGGCTTATACTTTGGTCTACTTTTAATTCATGTGAAATTGGAGATTCAATCCAAAATGTTCTATTTGAACCATTGGAAATGACCTCTTTAACGATACCTGATGATTCAACGATTCCAGTAAACATAACAGCAAAGTAATTCATTTCTTTTTTGATTTCAGGTTTTGAAATGAACCCATTATCTTTGCCACCCTAAAAAATACCAAAGGAGGTATCATTTAATTATGCTTATTATTGACTCAAAAGATTGCGAAAACATTGACAAAGCGCTTAAGAAGTACAAAAAGAAGTTTGAAAAGTCAAAAGTTTTATTACAATTGCGTGAACGTCAGAGCTTTACAAAACCTTCCGTAAAGCGTCGTGGTGAGGTGCTGAAGGCTGTTTATAAGCAGAAAATAGCTAGCGGAAAGATCGAAGGTTAATTTAATCTTCAGCAAAATATCCAGGGATGGCTGCAAAGTTTTAATAGCTTTGTAGCCGTCTTTTTTTATGTCCTTAATTTCTCCGCAAACCATTCAACCCTTTATTGAATACCTGAAATTTGAAAAAAGGTACTCAGTTCACACCCTGACAGCATACAAGACTGATTTATATGAATTTATAGAGTTCGTCAAAATCCAGTACGGGAATATCGACCTGGCATCAATTAGTCATGTAGAAGTTCGAAGCTGGCTTGCCCGGCTAAAGGAGCAAGGCCTTACTGCTAAATCCCTGAACAGGAAAATCTCCACTTTAAAATCTTTTTTTAAATATCTCCTTAAAAACGGACTTATAGATATTAGCCCAATGGTTAAAGTGATTAGCCCAAAAATTGGAAAAAGGTTACCGGTTTTTGTAAAAGAGGAGGAAACTCAATTACTATTGAACTCTCTTAGTAGTTCAACAGAAAATTGGCGAAGCCTTAATGCCAGGATGATCATTACAATACTATATGCAACTGGCTTGAGATTGAGCGAATTGATAAATCTTAAAGAAAAGCAAGTGGATTTTGCCCGGTCTCAGATTAAAGTGCTTGGAAAGGGAAATAAAGAAAGAATAATCCCCCTTAGCGACAAGTTGATCAATAGTATCAGGGAGTATCAGCAGTTAAAGAGAAAGGAGTTTGAAATTGATGAGGATGTGTTGCTGGTGTCTGAAAAGGGGAAAAAACTATACCCCAAATATGCCTACCTGATCGTAAATCAATATTTGGGTCAATCAAGCACACTGGATAAAAAAAGCCCGCATGTGTTACGGCACAGTTTTGCCACACATTTAATGAATAACGGGGCTGATCTCAATGCTGTAAAAGAGCTGCTTGGGCACAGTAGCCTTGCGGCAACCCAGGTATATACCCACAATACAATTGAAAAGCTGAAAGATATTCACAAAAAAGCGCATCCTAAGTCTTAAAAATGCCAGTTCCACAATAAAAATTTAGAAAATTTTGTTTGGGAGAGGTTCTCTTTTGCAGTAACTTGTAGGTGTAAAAAGAATTAAAGAACCGAACCCAATGAAAGGCTACTAAAAGTTCTTTATTTATTGTTTCACTATAAAATGATGACCATGAACGTACAAATTCAGACAGTTCATTTCAATGCCGACAGTAAACTGATTGAGTATGTGAACCGAAAACTGGAAAAACTGAATACCTTCAGTGATCGTATCATTCAGGTAAATGTTTTCCTGAAACTCGACAACGTAGTTCATACCATTAAAGACAAAATTGCAGAAATCAGGGTACATGTTCCCCGGCACAATTTCTTCGTTAAATCAACCAGCAAATCTTTTGAAGAATCGTTTGATGATGCTTTCGAAACAATGGTAGCTCAAATAAAAAAAAGTAAAGAAAAAAAAGCCGCTTAAAACATTGTAAGCCCCGCCCCGGCGGGGCTTTTTTATTATTCGTTTTCAATGATGAAATAGAATTATTCACAACTGGCTGAAAGCAAGCAAAAAATTATTTCTCAAAATTTTTCCGATTATCAAATTCCCTTACCTTTGCCTCCCCAATAAATGGGGGTAGTTCTTTATTGTTCAATCTGTACGAAAATCCGGGGATATTCGGAGAAATAAGTGCGGAGACAGTAATGCCACTTTAGCTCAGCCGGTAGAGCAACTGATTTGTAATCAGTAGGTCGTTGGTTCGATTCCGACAAGTGGCTCTGGTAAATTAATTTACCGGGCAAGTAGCCAAGTGGCCAACGGCAACAGACTGTAAATCTGTCCTCTTCGGAGTTCGGTGGTTCGAATCCATCCTTGCCCACAAAGTTCTTTTTAAAAATAGCATCAGCGGGAGTAGCTCATTTGGTAGAGCGGTAGCCTTCCAAGCTTCAGGTGGCCGGTTCGAGCCCGGTCTCCCGCTCCACAAACCGCCATAGCTCAGCGGAGGCGGATCTGGTAAGACCAGCCGTTGTAGCTCAGTGGTAGAGCACTTCCTTGGTAAGGAAGAGGTCGTGAGTTCAATTCTCATCAACGGCTCAAACAACAGAACAACTACCGGGTAGCAGCAATGTTTCCCGTTTTTTGAGAAATAAAAACAATTAGTAAAACACAATCTAAAAACAGATAACAATGGCAACTAAAGAGACCTTCAAAAGGGACAAACCCCATGTTAACGTTGGTACCATCGGTCACATCGACCACGGAAAAACAACCTTAACGGCTGCTATCACTACCATTCTGTCTCAGAAAGGTATGGCTGAAGCAAAAAAATATGATGAAATTGATGCCGCTCCTGAAGAAAAGGAACGTGGTATCACCATTAACACAGCCCACGTTGAGTATCAGACGGCTAATCGTCACTATGCCCACGTTGACTGTCCCGGTCACGCCGACTATGTTAAAAACATGATCACTGGTGCCGCCCAAATGGACGGTGCTATCCTGGTTGTGGCTGCTACAGATGGTCCTATGCCTCAAACAAAAGAACACATCCTGCTGGCTCGCCAGGTAGGTGTACCCCGTATGGTTGTGTTTATGAATAAAGTTGACCTGGTTGATGATCCTGAACTGTTGGATCTTGTTGAAATGGAAATCCGTGATTTGTTGAC
>CAYPBW010000046.1:0-18182 GCA_964409055.1 uncultured Chitinophaga sp.
TCTATGATTTTGCAAACAGGAAACAGGTGCTTCGGTTTAAAGCGCATAGTAATGTGGTAACGGCTCTTCGGTTTTCTGCGGATGGAAAGTACCTTGTATCCGGTGCCAATGATAGTACCATTGCTACATGGAAAGTTTCGGGTACAATGGATAAGCCCTCTTTTACCCTGGTAAAAAAACTGGCAAGAGAAGATTTTTTTGTGGAGGACATCCAGGTTTCCGGCAATGCAGTATTTGTGACCGACAGAAGGGGTGTTAACAAATACAGTTTACCCTCACTTGAACTTATTTCAGCATCGCCTCAGTATAGCAGCGAGATGTACTGTATTGCCATTAACAGGGCTGCCAATACCGTAGCAATGGTAAGCTTTGATCAGTTGGTGCTATCAGATACAGCACTCAAAGAGAAGCAGGTCATTGAACTGGATAGTTATTCAAACCGGGTCGCTATTTCGCCGGGAGGCCACTACATTATTACGGAAGGAGAAAATAGCACCGTGCAGTTGTATAGCAGGGAGGCCAACCAGTTTGTAAAAACTGTTTCAGCAGATTTTGGGGGAGGCAATACTATGCTGGGAATGGGGTTTTTGAGCAACAGTTCATTCTATGTTGCAGGTGGCCGGGCCAATATCATGCAATTTTATCGGATTGACGGTAGCAAGAATTCAACTACTATAAAAACAGACTCTGTAATGGCTGGCGGCGGAAGAGCTTTTAATGCCATATCAGTACATGAAAAAAAGCTGGCTTTGCGCAGCCTTGAAAAATATGAAGGCTGGTTTGATTATTCATTATTGCCCGAAGCAGGAAAGTTAATGTCATTTCAGCTTTCAGATTCCAGTAAATACCCTTTTAAACGCAATGAAAAAGGCAGTTTGAGTGTCAGCGTCAACCGCAGTGGTACGGAAATGTATATTTATTCCGGGGGTAAATTAACGGGTACTGTAACAAGAGACGGAGGCAGCGGGTATGGGCATAATGCTGTTACGATCACTAAGAACAACTGGATAATTTCGGCAGGCAGCGCAGGGTTTCTTACACTGTATGATTCATTGGGCACTGCCAGGGCTTCCTTTGTAGGCCACGAAGGTGATGTAATGGATATAATTGAGTCAGAAGATGGTAATTTTCTTTATTCTACCGGCGCCGACCAGACTACAAGGATGTGGGATCTCAGGGAAGTAAAAGGAGATTTGGAGTTCAAATCTTATGATCAGCTTGATCTTACCTGGAAGAATTTTTTCAAGGACTATTTTCCCGAGTATGATTTTACGAAGCCCGGTGAAATGAAGAAAGTCTATGAAAAATTATTAAGTATGGGAAGCAAAGAGAATGCGGATTTTCTGTTACTTCCACAACAGCTGGAACCCCGCCTCAATATTTTCATTGCAAAGAATAATGAGTGGGTTATTTGGAATAATAAGGGTTATTTTAAAGCATCACCGGGCGGAGCTTCCTATATCGGCTGGTATGTGTATAAAGGAGAGGACCAGAATGCAGAATTTTATACAGCAGATAAATTATTTGATAACTATTATAAACCAGGGATCATTAATGAACTGGCTTTATCGGATGAAAGTACTGTTGCTATCTTACGAAAAGCAGGTGATGAAGCAAAGACAAGTATTGCCCAGCAGGTCAGCAATATGCCGGTGCTGAAACTGGCTGCACCATCGGTCAGTGAAAAAGCAGCACAAAAGAATATCAGCCTCGTTATTGATGTGGAGAATAAGGATTTTATCAGCGAATTATTGTTATTCCAGAATGGTAAACGCATAACGGTCAGCCCTGAAATTTTCAGGGGTATTTCCATCCCTTCCATAACCATACCCGTAGAATTGGTTACCGGTGAGAATACTTTCATTGTATCATCGCTTAACCAAAGCAGGGTGGAAACTACGCCGTTGAAATTCAGCATAGAGTTTGCCGGTGCAAAAGCTACCAGCTCTTTATATATCCTGGCTGTGGGAATAGATAAGTATAAAAACAGCCGCTATAATCTCAATTATGCCAAAGCAGATGCCCGCGGTATTGCTGCACAATTGGTATCTTCTTCTGCAAAAATCTTCAGGAATATAATTGTCGACTCCCTGTTTGACGAGAATGCAACAACGGAAAACATTGCAGCACAGGTAAACCGTTTGAAAAGTCAGATAAAACCAGAAGATGTTTTCCTGTTTTATTATGCAGGGCATGGCATAATGAACGATCCGGCAGATGGTTCCAAATCAGATTTTTACCTGGTATTACATAAGGTAACACAGATGCAGGGCAATGATGAAGGTTTAAAAGCAAATGGTTTATCCGCCAGTCGCCTGAGAGACTTGCTGCTGGAGGTGCCTGCGCAAAAGCAACTCATCCTTTTTGATGCCTGTAATTCCGGGGGTGCTGTGACAAGTTTTACAAGAGGTGCGGCTGAGGAAGCTGCTATTTTCCAACTGGCAAGAAGTACAGGATTTACAGTCCTTGCTTCTACAAACCAGGAACAGCTGGCAGCTGAATTAAAGGATCTGAAGCATGGTATTTTCACCTATGCCATCATTAATGGATTGAAAGGAGAGGCCGATCTGAAAAAAGATGGCAAGATCACTGTAAAGGAAATTGAACTCTATCTCAATGAGATAATTCCTGTATTATCAGAAAAATATAAAGGTGTTCAGCAATATCCGCAATCCTTTTCAAGAGGAATGGATTTTCCGTTAACAATCAGTTTGAATTAATGCCCGGCTGAAAATGAACAAGGCTTATCTTTGTGACCCAACAAAATGCTTTTTTATGAAAAAAATCATGCTTGTATTTACTTCTGCTGCTTTTTTTGCTGCCTGTGGCGGAGGCGATAAAAAAGAATCGCCTGAAAACAAAACAGAACCGGCAAAGACCGAAACGGCTGCCCCGGATAAATCACAGGATCCTGATTACCAGAAAGGATTGGCTATCGTGGCAGAGCCCAAGAATCTTTGTCTTACATGTCACAAAATTGATGAGAAACTGGTAGGGCCTGCATACAGGGATGTGGCAAATAAGTATGAACTAAACGATGAAAATGTAAATATGCTGGCGGAGAAAGTGGTAAAGGGAGGATCTGGAGTTTGGGGTGAGGTTGCCATGCCTGCCAATACGGTAATATCTCCGGAAGATGCAAAAGCAGCAGTTCGCTATGTACTGATGCTCAGGAATAAATAAAGTTAAATTCGGATATCAAAAGCCGGGCCTTTGTGTCCGGCTTTTTTATTGCTGACGAAACTCATTTTTCTTCCTGAGGAGCTTCATTAACCCGGCATGACGGGGGCAATAATTTCGCCGGCAACTGTTTTTGAACCAAATCCCCGCATCATGAAAACAGTCTTAATTACATTTTCTATTTTGTTGATACTCCTGAGTGGAACCGGCTGCCGCCCTATGCAACAGGATACTGCCTTAGATAATCCGGTAAAACAATTGATGGATGGAAACAATCGTTTTGCCAATATGCATGCCTTGCATCCGCATGAAACGGCGGCCAGGCTCAGGGAAATTGCGGAAGGTCAGCATCCCTTTGCAGCTGTAGTTTGTTGTTCAGACTCAAGGGTACCTCCCGAAGTAGTATTTGATCAGGGGCTTGGAGACCTGTTTGTTGTTCGCACGGCAGGCAACCTGATGGGGGGATTGGAGATTGGCAGTATCGAGTATGCAGTAGAACACCTGGGTGTAAAGCAAGTGGTGGTGATGGGACATAAAGAATGCGGCGCAATCAAAGCGTTTGCAGAAGGAGGGGAAGTGCCCGGTCATATTAAGGATATCGTGGATAGCATTAAAGCGGAAAAAGAAATACAACAAATCCCGGCTAATCACAAGCATTTATTGGACGATTGTATCCGGGCAAATATTCTGCATGGTATTCATCAGTTAAAGCAGCAATCACCCCTTATTGCAGAAAAAATCCTGAAAGGTGAATTACAAATATGTGGTGCATGTTATGATATTCGCCGCGGTATTGTAGAGTTGGTAAAAGAGTAACCGCTATTGATTTAAATGTTTACAGCAGGTATCTGCTTCAGTTGATCTTTCTTTCGCTGTATAAAATCATACTATAGGCTGATATTAATCTTGGACCCTGTTTCATTAATTTCGGAACTTCGCATCATAAATAATCTTACGAAAATGATTCATCCGTTTAGTTACGTTTCCCTGGAAGATGCTGTTAACGTTATTCAACCCGGTCATCGTGTATTTGTGCATGGAAGTGCCTGTACGCCATTGCCGGTAATGCATGAAATGGCAAGGCAGCATGAACGCCTGAAAGGTGTTGAAGTAGTCTCCATCACCTTTCGGGGTGATATTATGATCGACAGGCCTGAATACTATGATTCATTTAAGATCAACTCATTGTTTGTATCGGCTTCTGTCCGCAAGGCAGTAAATGAAGGAAGGGCTGATTTTATACCTGTATTTTTAAGCGATATCCCCGACCTGTTTAAAAGAAAATTACTGGAGCTGGATGTGGCCATTGTTCAGGTTTCTCCTCCGGATGTGCATGGGTATTGTTCACTGAGCCTGTCCATTGATATTGCCCGTTCGGCAGTTGACAGTGCCAGGTACATTATTGCCCTGGTTAATCCCCGGCTTCCCCGTACGCATGGGGATGGTATGATCCACACCGACCGGTTTTCCAAAATGGTATTTCATGAATCAGAACCCCCGGAAGAGAATTACGGCGATAAAACCGGTGAAGCCGAGTTGACTATTGGCCAGAATATTGCAGGGCTTATTGATGACGGAAGTACTTTACAAATGGGTATCGGTACTATTCCGGATGCCGTTTTAAAATGTTTGGGCAATCACAAGAATTTAGGTGTACATACAGAAATGCTGAGTGATGGTATTATTGACCTGGTAGAAAAAGATGTCATCAATAACAAACTGAAAAGGGTTCACCCTAATAAATCAGTTACATCCTTTGCGGTGGGAACCCGTAAGTTGTATAACTATATTGATGATAACCCTTCATTTGCTTTTTTGGATATCGATTATGTAAATGACCCGCATGTAATACGCCGCAATCCCAAAGTGATTGGTATCAACAGCGCTATTGAAGTGGATATTACCGGGCAGGTTTGTTCAGACAGTATTGGAGAATTTCAATACAGTGGTATTGGCGGGCAAATGGACTTTATGCGTGGTGCTGCCTTAAGTGATGGTGGAAAACCAATAATCGCATTGACCAGTCGCACTGCAAAGGGTATTCCCCGCATCGTTCCTACATTAAAACAGGGCGCCGGTGTAGTAACCACCAGGGGACATGTGCATTATGTAGCTACTGAATATGGGATTGCATTCCTTTTTGGTAAAAACTTCCGGCAAAGGGCAAAAGCACTGATCAATATTGCACATCCCGATGACAGGGAAAACCTTGAGCGGTACTGCCACGAAAGGTTTAAAATATTCAGTCTCTGATAATAGTGGTAAAGCAAAAAAAGATGCTGTAATTAGTTTACAGCATCTTTTTTTTGGGGTTGATAAATTACTTTGAAACTGAAGCAAGAGCTATGGCACCTGTACGGGTAAAACGATTTACCTCGTACAGTACTTTTTTCCCTGTTTTATTACTGATAACTTCAAAGGTCAGCGTTTCATCACCGATCTCTTCAGTGTTTAGCAGGAATTTCTTACTAAAGCTTTGCGCTTTGATGTTTTCACGATAGAGCCTGTTGCCCCATCCATCACTGATGGTGATGGTAAAATCATCATTCTCCTTGTTTCCATAAAAGCTTAATTCAAACATCGGTTGCTCTTGTATGCTGCCAGCATAGCTTAGCGAAACAGGAACATCTTTTTCAGGCTCTCCGGCATTTGGCATTGCAAAGGCAGATGCTGCAAAAAATGTCATAAATGTGATCGCAATAATGCGGTTGTTACGGAAGATCTTTTTCATGGTTATATTATTTAATTACAAAAAACAATTCATTATTTCCTATGCGCAGGCAATCTGACAAGTAATAAAAACCGGGCAAACAATAGGGCAAGTGCAGTTATCGGATCATAGCCAGGTTTGGCGATGGCAATTAAACATTGCTTTAATGATGTAAAAGTAGGGTGCTACATTTTCCTTCTAAAACCAGGTTTTTAGCAGTCGTAGGATTTCCAACGGAATCTGACCCTTCTTAAAGACTTTAAAACCAATCTTTTTTGTAAACAAAGTGGCATACGGCCAACATAGATTCATTTAGTGGCGATAAAAAAACAACTAAGTCAATTTCCAGCAACAGTAGCTTCAAAAAATGTCATCTTAGCATGTACCAGAAGCATCTATTAATTGATATCTAAATATTTGATAATCAGGCCTCCTGTTTCTTTTTGGTAAATTAATTAACAGTGGATTTGGCCAGGTACAAAAAAATATTATCTTCAAGCGTTTAGGATATATGTCTGAATGGCATAACCGCTTTTGTTTCAACGAAATGGCGGGAAATTTGTTAAGTATAATACAGGTCCACGGCACAGAAGCCTTTGGATGAAAAAAGGAGCACTAAAATGGCATTTAAAAAGGATGATGTAATTATTATCGAACCCAGAGACGTTTTTGTTGGTAAAAAAGACGCCCCTGTAACATTAATGGAATTTGGTGAATATGAAAGCGAGGAATGTGCAAAAGCCAACGAGATAGTAAAGCAATTAATGGAAGATTATGAAGGAAAAATCAGGTTTCAATTCCGTCATTTCCCCCTTACTTTAATTCACCAGCGCAGCCTGAAAGCCAGTGAGTCAGCAGTAGCAGCCGCGCAGGAAGGAAAGTTTTGGGAAATGCATAATGTATTATTTCAAAACCGTCGCAATCTTGGTACCACAAGCCTGAAATTGTATAGTAAGGAGGCTGGTGTAAAGAATAAGAAATTTCTGGATGACCTGGTGAACGGGATGTATGGCTGGCAGGTACAGGATGATATTAAGGAAGGTCATAACCGTGGCATAAAAGAAATTCCTGCTTTTTTTGTCAATGATGTACTGGTAACAGGAAAACCTACTTACGCCAACATCAGCGCTGCGATTGATGCTGCACTGAAAAAAAGTAAATCTAAAGCTGCGCCTGCTAAAAAAGCTGCAGCCAAGCAAAAGCAAAGAGCTTAAAACTTAATTGTATTAAATAAAAAAAACCGGTTCAATTGAACCGGTTTTTTATTGATCATTGGTTATTTATTACCAGCGATTGTTTGAGTAGGTGGGTTTTGAAGACCTTGCAGGTCTTTCTTCCCTTGGTTTTGCAACACTAACTTTGATAGAGCGACCATCAACGGTAGCGCCATCCAGTTCAGCGATTGCCTTTTGGGCAGCTGCATCATCACTCATTTCCACAAAACCGAAGCCCTTGCTACGGTTAGTGAATTTGTCCATAATAACTTTTGCAGAAGTAACTTCTCCGTACTCGGCAAAATAACTTCTCAGGTCTTCGTCTACAACAGCGAAGCTCAGGTTTGAAACATAAATGTTCATGTAAAAAAATTGACTTTTAAAAATACTTGAGAATAACGCAAGGGTAAAGAAGACTAACTATTAGCAGATCCTTCGAAAAACGCAGGATTAAAAGCGTAGCAGAAAAAATCGTTCACTTACAAAATGCTCTATAACTCAAATTAACAAAGCAAAGATAGGGGGATTAATCCAGACGCACTGTTTTAATTTGTTATACTTGTTTAACAGGTTGATTAGTTGGATACAGGAGGCTCAGCATTAAACATATTATTACTATCATCCTTCTTTCTTATACCAAAATTATATCGGAGATTAATTCCCCATCTTCGGGTATCAGCCAGCCGGGTTCCTGCTGCATTTACAGAACCCTGTTGAATGCTGAAATCATTTTTGTTGGTATAAAACATATCGTTAATACTAAGAGTGAGTACCAGTTTGTCTTTCAGAAATTTTCTGTTGATACTTGCATTAAGAGCGCCAAATTCGGAGAGTTCGTAAAACTGTTGCTGCCCTTTTAGCCGGTAAAAGCCATTCAGTGTTATCACTGACCGTTTATCTAGTTTAAATGTCTGGTAGGTAAAAAATGTCCAGGTACCTCTTTTGAACGATAAAGGGTTTCCTTCATAAACACCCTGGTAAAAATTATGGTTATACTGTGCACCTATCACAAAGAAATAACGGCCGCCGGGAGGGATGGCGCCAAGCCCCCTTAAATACCATTCCTTATTCTTTCCCAGGTTATCATATGTACGGAAAGCCTGGCTACGGCTGCTGTCTGCCTGGTAAATTACATTGGTAAAAATATCTTTTGTTTCATTAATTCCTGCAGCCAGTATTGGTCTTTCATCAACACTGATATTAGCTTCATAATTATTAGTAAACTGCGGACGTAAGGAAGGATTACCCACTTCGGAAAGAAATTCATCAATATATCTCGAAAAAGGATTTAGCTGATCGTAATAAGGTCTGCGGATTGAACGGCGGTAAATAAGGTAAGCTCTCAGATCAAAACCAGCGATCTTTATCAGGTTTTTACTGAGGTACACATAAGGAAAAAGATCAGTGCGGTGAATGGCATAAGAAGTATCGGAAGGTACCAATTGTCGTCCTCTAAGGTTTGTATTCTCCAAACGGGTACCCAATTTCGCCACAAAATCCTTCCCAATTGTTTTGGAGCCTTGCAGGTAAAGGGCATTAATATTTTCATTGGAACGAAAGGAATTTGTACGGCTTTTATCATCTGTTCTGGTACCATTTGCTTCCCGGAAATAAGCAGACCTGTTGTAAAAATTATTGATATAGGATTGCAAGCCGGCCTCAAACGTAAACTTATTCTTCATTTTCAGCTTCAGGTCTGAGCGGAAGTTGAGATAATCCCTGTCGCTGTTCGCTATCCCGTCCCCGCCAAACAAAGCTGGAAAGGGGCTGTCGTATCTAGTAGAAAATAGCTGGTTGGATTTATTGATTGTGTGGTTGTACCAGGTATCGATTGTCCATTCTGATCCGGAGGAATCAATTTTATACTTTGTTTCAAACCCTGTACCTAAGGAAAAATTGCTGCCATTATTGTTTACTTTATTTGTGCTGTTGCTGAAAGTTTCACTCGTACTTATTTTAACAAGGTTGTTTAAGTTTTCCGAATTATTATCAAACTGGTTATAACTGGCAGTAGCATCATACGTCAATTCCCATTTATTTGTCAGCTCACAGGTAATACCAAACGATCCATAAAGGTTGCTTCCGGGGTATTTTGTATATGCATCCTGGCTGAGCATGGAGTCATTGGCAAAAATTCTGTCGGTAAGAATCTGTTCAAAACTGTTTCGACGGCTGTAATTGAAATTTAGATTTGAATTTTTCTTGCCGTCATTGTTATTAACATTGAAACCAATGAACTGGTTACCATAAGTACCTTGTTGCATACCCGCATTTACACTGCCGGTCATACCAATACGAACTCCCTTCTTTAAAACTACATTCACAACCCCGCCACTGCTTGACGCATCATATTTTGCTGAAGGGGTTCTTACTATTTCAATTTTAGAAATGGATCCGGGAGGCAGGCTTTTGAGTAATGTGGCAATATCAGCAGCACTCATACGCATATTGCGGCCATTAATTTGAACGGAAGCAGGAGTCAGGCTGCTGATGTATATATTACCATCCTGGTCTACAAACAGGCCGGGTGTTTTTTCAATTACTTCAAAACCGCTGGTGGAGGTAGCAACCAGGTTTTCCGGATCAACAATGGTTTTATCATCTTCCTGCCGCATTAGCGGTCTTTGTGAAGTGATGACAACATTATCCAACGTTTTCCCGGTTTGCTCCAATGTATAAATGAAGTTTGTTTGATTTCCTGTCAGGGCTACTCTTTTTTCAACCGGCTGATAGTTGACAGCAGAAATGTTGAAAGTATATTGCCCTGATTTAAGTAAATTAAAACGGGCATTTCCTGAACTATCAGCAGATTTTTTTACCTGCTGCGTTGTATCCAGTCTATTGGTAACGATAATGGTGGCGAAAGCAACCGGTTCCTTTTTTGTATTGATTATTTTGATTGAGACCGGGCTATCCTGGCCTTTGGCAAAAAAGATTCCCAGAAGGAAGGGAAGGGTGCCAATAATTTTTGATAGGAAAAGGCATTTAGTTCGGCTCATGGGTATTGTTGATTATGGTAATCGTCAAAAATATTAAAATAACAAAACGCAGTAAGGTAAGTTTTGACGAATGGTTATATTTTAGTTTCCTTTTAACCTTTTCAAAAAGATCGCTTTTTAGTAAGTTTAGTTCATGAAGCCTGTAAAATTTTCTGTCACTATTCAAAAATTTGATAAACAGGGTGAGAAGACCGGATGGACTTATTTTGAAGTTCCTGAAGAAATTGCACAACAGTTAAAGCCCGGAAATAAAAAGGAGTTCAAAGTAAAAGGAAAACTGGATAACTATGTTATTAACCGGGTATCCCTTTTGCCAATCGGTGGTGGTAGATTCATCATGCCGCTTAATGCATCCATGAGAAAGGCAACGGGTAAAAAGGCCGGCGCTTTACTGAAGGTGCAATTAGAGGAAGATAACAGCGAGTTTGTTTTCAACACTGATTTTATGGATTGTCTGGCAGATGATCCGGTAGCCAAAGCGTTTTTTCAATCATTGCCCGGTTCTCATCAGCGCTACTTCAGTAAATGGATAGACAGTGCCAGGACAGAACTTACCCGGACAAAAAGAATTGCCATGGCCATTAATGCACTGGCCAGAAAATGGGGCTATGCCGAAATGATCAGGGCATCACCAGGCAAAACTATTTGAACGGATTCGAATACTTTACTTCAGTTGCTACTGTATTATCCGTCAGCGTTTTTAAAAATGCCACAAGTGCAGCTTTGTCTTCATTAGAAAGGTTTGCCTGCCTGGGCAGGCCATTTGGCAACCTGAGTTGAGGTGATAGATTAGGATGATTTCTTACGCCGCCGCTGTAATGTTCTATTACCTGTTCCAATGTATTGAATCGACCATCATGCATATAAGGCGGTGTAAGCTCAACATTGCGCAAAGTAGTTACCTTAAAAGTGGCATCCAGGGCAGTATTATTTACAACTGCGCCAAACCCACGATCGGTAGTCGCCATATCCAATCCGTTATTCTTTTCCTGTGGTGCAGTAAAGACTTCAGATCCATGACAGGGGGCACAACCTCCAATGGGTGAGAGGAAAATTTCTTTACCCCTGTTCTCCTGCGCTGTAAAATTGGGAAACGGGGCATTCGGTGGCGGTGCAGGTGCTGCCGGTAATGTAGCCCTTCCTGCATCATATTTAGAGCGATAAGAAACAATTGACCGTACAAATTGAGATAAGGCTTTTGCAATTTTATCACTGGTAATATCAGAACTGCCAAATGCTTTTTGAAATAGTGGCGGATAATAGGCCAGGTTCCTGAGTTTTGTTTCAAGTGCGGGCAAGGTCATGCCCATTTCAACAAGGTCTTGTATCGGCATCAGGCTTTGTTCTTCAAGTGTGGCTGCCCGCTGATCCCAAAAAAATCTGCCGTTGGGATAGTAGGCGGCATATATAAGCGACATGGAGTTTCTGCCGGTCAGCCCGCCATTGAAACCAGCACTTTTTGCCACCGGATCAGAAAAGGCATTTTGCTGTTTATGACACGAAGCACAGGAAATAGTATTATTCACGGAAAGATTTTTATCATAAAATAGTACTCTTCCTAAGGTTGCACCATTGTCAGTGATGGGGTTATTTGCCGGGGTATTTAACTGTCCTTGTATAGGTGGTGAGACCAGGTAAGCCGGCAATACCTGGTTAGCATAATTAAAGGGTGTAGATGGCAGGTTCAACACTTCTGCTACCGGGTCTGTAGGTGTTGGGCTTGGTGTGTCTTCACTATTTTTTTTGCAGGAAAATAATAATAATGCCGATAATCCTGAAAAGATAAGGGTTCTTAGGTGGTGCATTCGTCGGGGCTTTAGTTCCGGCCTATGACCGGCTTTCAAAATTTTGGTTTAAGATAGGTCAAAATTTCTTTTTAAGACAAAGGATGATCCCCCTGGTTTAGCCGGCGGGAATTATTTCTTTTATTTGCATCATGATAAATTCTATACAGGATTTTCAGCGGCCTTTTTTTATAGGTATAGCGGGAAGCGGTATGAGTGCTATTGCACAGTACCTGAAAGGAACAGGGAAAGATGTTTCCGGAAGCGACCGTTTTTTTGCCCCGGGTACTTATAATGAGACGCAGGAGAAACTGGAAGCAGAGGGTATACTATGTTTTGTACAAAATGGAGAAGGTATTAGTGATAAAACGGATCTTGTAGTTGTATCCACTGCCATTGAGGATACTGTATTGGAAGTACAGAAAGCAAAGCAACTAGGCATACCAATCATGAAACGGTCTGAACTACTGGCCATGATTGCTGCGAGTAAAAAAACAATTGCCGTTGGTGGCACCAGTGGAAAGAGCACCACCAGTGCCATGTTGTTTGCTATTCTTGAATATGCAGGCCTGCAGCCCAGTATTATCAGTGGAGCCGGACTTATTAGTATTATCAAGCAAGGTAAAATTGGGAATGCAAAAGTTGGAAAGGGGGAGTGGCTGGTGATAGAGGCGGATGAAAGCGACGGGTCAATTGTACAATATAAACCTGAGATCGGTCTCCTGTTGAATGTTGACAAGGACCACCAGGAGATAGATGAGCTGATGCGGATTTTTGACATATTCAGACAGAACAGTAAAAGATTTATCGTCAATCAATCCCAGGTACTGGCACAAAAGCTTTCACAAAATCTGCAACAGGATTTTTCCTCCAACCCGGCTATCAAAGCAGGATATGTAGCAGCTGCTTTCCGGCAGGTAGGAATGGAAATCAGCTTCGAAATAAATGAAGTCCCTTTTAAACTGCACTTAGCGGGTAAACATAATATGGAAAATGCCCTGGCGGCGACAACTGTAGCCAACCAAATAGGCGTTGATCTCGCTACTTGTGCAGAAGCGTTGAGATCTTATGAAGGGATTTACCGTCGCCACCAGGTACTGGGAAATAAACGGGGTGTATGGCTGATTGATGATTATGCTCATAACCCGGTGAAATGTGCTGCTGCCATGGAAGCCTGTCAGCCGATTGCACCCAAACTGATTGCCTGGTTTCAGCCGCATGGTTACAAACCAACCAAGTTTCTGAGAGATGATTTTGTAAAAGAAATTGCCGGTGTATTGAGGCCCCAGGATGAAATATGGATGAGTGAGATTTTTTATGCAGGAGGTACAGCCGTGAAGGATATTTCTGCTGCTGACCTTATCAATGATTTAAAAACCCTGGGTAAACAGGCATTTTTTGCAGAGAACAGGAATGATTTCCTGGAATCAGTTCGTCCTCATTTTACCGAAGATTGTGTTTTGCTGTTGATGGGTGCCAGGGATCCTTCCCTCGAACAATTTGCCAAACAGACCTGGGAAAAATTATAGATACTACATTGCAAACTCAGGAACACTTTCTTTAGTAACAGGAAGAAACATATACCAGCAAAGCGCCATCAGTAATCCCGGATGCGGGGCCGTTTGAATGCTGCTGTCTTTGGCAAAACGAACTGCAGTGGCACCATCCAGGGTGCTTAATCCGCAAATAACAGCAGGTTTATCCTTTGATTCTTTATATATAACCAGTTCCGCCAGCGGATTATTGTGAATGGTATAATAAAAACGTTCATCATTGATATCGATGAAGTTTTCACGGTTCTCTGAACCTAATTCACCAATCTTTATCCCGTATTCATTACGAAGCACCGTTTTATTTTTTAGAAAACCTTCTTTACGTATGATAAAAACTCTTTTCTCTTTATTGCAGTCTACCCTTGCCGAATTAGAGAATTTATTGACTGTCAGGCTTAGTATTTTTTTATCATCCTTATACAGGTTATAAATTTCGTGTTGATTTGAACTTTCAGCAGCTTCCCATTTCATATACTTTGGTGTTGGTTTGCATCAAAAATTACATCCCTTTTTCGCTTCTAAAGGCAGGTAACAAAAAATTAATATTAACTTCATATTGAAATCTTTTTTAGTGAACAATCTGTGGAAAATCGCCCTGTTATTCACAATTTTATAGGGATAAATGACTCAATTGAATTATATGTCGCAATCGGAAATAGATAAAAAATTTTTGCAAAAAGCTGTAGAACTGGCAAGGCAGGGAATGCTGTCCGGCAAAGGAGGTCCTTTTGGCTGTGTTGTGGTTTATGAAGATGAAATTATTGGAGAAGGATCTAATATGGTCCTTTCTACCAATGACCCGACAGCACATGCCGAAGTGGTAGCAATAAGGCAAGCATGTGAGAAGCTGGGAACATACCAGTTAGATGAATGTGATATCTATACAAGCTGTGAACCCTGTCCGATGTGCCTTGGCGCTATTTACTGGGCCCGGCCCAGGAGAGTGGTATATGCCAATACAAGAGAAGAGGCCGCCAGTATTGAATTTGATGACGAGTTCATTTATAAGGAGATCAATGCCAAAATGGAAGAAAGAAAGATCCCCTTTATTCATCATCCCCACCAGGGTGCTAAAGAATTGTTTGACTTTTGGAAAACATGGCCGGGAAAAACCATGTATTAAGGTTGCAGCATTTTTTTAATTACCAGGTAAGAGATCGCAATCAATATGAACAGGATGATGATTGAAATATACAACCAGGGCTGATCCTTTATTTTCATTTTTTCCCGCCGCTTCTTTTTCTTTTCTGTTCTTGTTTTAAGATCACGGTTCAGCATCTCTACCATATACAGGAGCTGTTCTTTGTCTTTAAATTCCTGCAGTCCTTCTACGGCGTCCTCATCAAAATCATTGTTGAGTAATTGTTTCTCCACTTCATGTTTTTTTTCATCCGATAGCTTTCCCTGCAGGTACAACAACAGGGTTTCCTGGTCAATATCGGTGGATAAATTTGATAATATGTCTTTATAATTCTCCTGCATATTATTTTCCTGTTTGCCGGAATGCTTTTTCACTCAGTTTTCTTTCAATCATTATTTTAAGGTTCCTCTTGCCGTTCTGAATATAGCTTTTTACCTGCAACAGGCTATACCCTGTTGCATCACTCACTTCCTGGTAGCTCTTTTTTTCAAGGTAAAACAAAGTTACACACTGCCGTTGCTCCGGGTTCAGTTCTTTCAGCGCTTCTTCCATTATAGCAAGTGTGCGGTCATTGCTAACCAGCAGTTGCCTGTCTGTCTCTTCTTCCGGCTGAGCTGTTAGTTTTTCATTTATTTCTGCAGTGATCTTTCCTTGTTTTTCCCTGAGCCGCATGAGGCAATGATTTTTTGCCACCATATAAAGCCAGGATTTAAAATATTCTACCTTGTATTTGTGCAGTTCCTGGATGACTTTTAGAAATACCTGTTGCACACTGTCTTTTGCTTCATCCTCATTCTTCAGGTACTTCATGCATACACCTAATAAAAGCAGCGTATACCGCTGCAGCAAAATGCCAAGCCATTCATTGTCATGATCGGCATAAAACTGTTCAAGCAGTTCCAGGTCCGTTAATTCTTTATAATTATCTGCCTTCACAAGCGGAAAATAACTATTTGTTTTCGATAAGATGCAGGATTTGGTAATTTCTGCAAAGGTTTGCTACCGGATATTGTTTTATTTTACATCAAATATATTAAATGGAATACGCTGTTGTTAATGTCCCGGCTGCCCCTGTTCGCAGAAAGCCGGGTCACCGAAAAGAAATGGTCAACCAGCTGCTGTTTGGTGAGTCAGTCCGGGTACTAAAAAAATCCGGGGACCTGTGGGTAAAGGTCAGAAGTTTACATGATGGCTACGAAGGCTGGATGACACATACTTTGTTGATGGAAACAGATAAACGGTTTGCCAATACAAGAAGTGTTTGCATAACAACGGATATATTAAGCAGTATTGTTATTGGGGAAAAAAGGATAAATGTGCCGGTCGGCTCTTCTTTACCCTTTTTTTCGGACGGCAGAGGCAAATTGGGCAATATGGAATACAGTTTTTCGGGACACTATTTTCAAAGAGATGAACAACAGCCCGGGGAAGAGTTAGTAAGGCAATTGAGTTCCACCTGGCTCAATGCTCCGTACCTGTGGGGAGGCCGGACACCACTGGGAGTGGATTGCAGCGGGTTTGTGCAAGTAATTTACAAACTGATGGGTATTGACCTGCCAAGGGATGCCTGGCAGCAGGCACAGGAAGGAGAGCCGGTAAGAAAGTTTAGTGAAGCAAAAACTGGTGACCTGGCATTTTTTGACAATAAGGAAGATATAGTTCATGTGGGTATCATACTGGGGAAAGACCAGGTAATACATGCTTCGGGTAAAGTGAGGATTGATGAACTTACAAAAAAAGGAATTCAGACTGACGGCCCGCTTCCCTCGGGCAGCCGGTTAAGGGCTATCCGCCGGTATTGGTAAATAAGCAGTATTATTAATATTCAGAAAACGGAGAGTAATAGCAATTAGGGAGTCTGTTGACGCTGGTAAAGAAGCCCATGCGAGGGTAACGGGAAGAAAAGACATTTTCTTGTAAGAGTAATTTATGATGTTGCCTGCTATTTCGGAATTTCTTTTGAGCTCCCGCTTTTCTTCCGGAGTGAGGATACGACTGAATTTTTTGTTCAATTTTTCAAACTCCTGCTTTATATCTTTCAGTCCCTCATCTTTGTTGCTTACATAACCTAAAAGCTGGTATTCATAGTAAAAAAAAGGGGTTTGAGTACTGTCATCGGTATGATCTTCTTTTTCAGCCAAAATAATTTTACAATAATTAACAGGGATAAAAAAGGGGCTGTAAGATTTGTAAGCTGCTTCAAAATAAAATAAAGCAGAGTCTGATCTTTTTGTAATCTTTTTGTCCGTTATATCAGGATCATTAATCAGTTGGCTGACGAAATTGCTAAAAGAATTTTTAAATGGATCTGCCCTGAAATAATCTTTGGAAATGCTATAAACCGACTGGCTGCTCAGGTCAAAAGAAAGAAGCAGGTATGATATAGTAATAAAATATTTCATTCTACGGAAACCGGTATTAATAATTAACTGGCCAGGCTCCTGATCCATTTAATAAGTGCAGTATCCCAGTTGAGCATTTTTATAGCGGTATAAAAGAGTATGATTGCAAATATTTTCTTTAAGGTATCTGTATGAATCTGCAGGGCAATTTTACTTCCGAAGTATGCTCCAATTACAAACCCCAGGGCCAGTAATCCGACAACTCTGAGATCTATAGGTGTTCCCAGTTTCTGACATTGGCTATAATAATAAAAGGAAGCCAGGATAACAACTGGTAGTGTCAGTACAGCTAAAGATGTACCCTGGGCCTGGTGTTGGGTATACTGCATAAAAAAAATAAGCGCCGGCACCATAATGATACCTCCGCCAATACCCACAAGGCCACTTAACATGCCTGCACCTAACCCTATCAGCAGCGCTGTGATTATCATTTGTGTTGCCATAGTATTTTTTTGAGGGGTGATCACCGGCTAATGTTTGAATGTTTCTTTATAAAAGTTAATAGAGTCGTTGATGATTTTATAAGCAATTAACTGATCCTGGAAGGTATCAATCTCGACTTTCTTATTTTCTAATACTTTATATTGTTCAAAAAAATTTTTTAGCTCCAGCAAAAAATGCTGTGGCAGTTCTTCCATCCTTGTAATATGATTTACTGATGGATCTTTTGCTGCGACTGCGATGATTTTGTCATCTTCCTGTCCACTATCAATCATTTGCATATTGCCGATTACATTGGCTTCTACCAGGCACAGCGAATGAATGGACTGAGAACAAATAACAAGGATATCCAGGGGATCATTATCAAGTCCCAAGGTTTGAGGAATAAAGCCATAATTAATGGGATACTGAAATGAAGAGTATATCACCCTGTCCAGTTTCAATAGTCCTGTAGCTTTGTCCACTTCATATTTGGAACGGGAGCCCTGTGGTATTTCAATGAGGGCATTCACGGTGGCCGGTGCTTTTTCGCCGTGATGTACGCCATGCCATGGATGTAAAACTGTTGTCATAGTATTATCGGGTTAATTTCATCCCTAATAAGGTAATTGCCAGTCCCACTACGACACTACCGGCAACATAAAGAAAGAACAGCCCTAGTTTTTGTTCTCTTATCAGGCCAATACCTTCAAGTGTAAAGGCGGAAAAAGTAGTAAAGCCGCCGCAAATACCTGTCATCAGGAATAACTTCCAGTGCT
>CAYPBW010000047.1:0-15884 GCA_964409055.1 uncultured Chitinophaga sp.
GATTTCACTGTGGAAGTGGAACGTTCAATGAGGGTATTAGATGGTTTGATCGCCTTGTTCTCTGCCGTTGATGGTGTAGAACCCCAGTCTGAAACAGTTTGGCGCCAGGCTAACCGTTATGGTGTACCCCGTATAGGATTTGTTAATAAAATGGATCGTGCCGGTGCTGATTTCTTAAACGTGGTGAAGCAGGTAAAAGAAATGCTCGGTTCCAAAGCCGTGCCTCTTCAGTTGCCAATTGGTGCCGAAGATGATTTTAAAGGAGTGGTGGACCTGATCAAAATGAAAGGAATCATCTGGCATATGGAAACAGAGGGGATGACCTTTGACGAGATTGAAGTGCCTGCCGATATGTTAGAAGAAGCACAGGAATGGAGGGCCAAACTGGTTGAAGATGTAGCCGAGTACGATGATAAGCTGATGGAAAAATTCTTTGATGATCCTAACAGTATCACTGAAGAAGAAATGCATGAAGCGATTCGTAAAGCCACCGTTGACCTGAGTATTGTGCCAATGATGTGTGGTTCTTCTTTTAAAAATAAAGGGGTGCAGACAGCCTTAGATGCGGTTTGCCGTTATCTGCCCTCACCAGTTGATATTCCTGATACCGTAGGTACCGATCCTGATTCAGGTGAACCAATTACAAGGAAGGCAGATCCAAAAGAGCCTTTTGCTGCATTGGCTTTTAAAATCATGACCGATCCATTTGTTGGTCGACTGGCCTTCTTCCGTTGTTACTCTGGTCACCTGGATGCCGGTTCTTATGTATTGAATGTAAGAAGTGGAAAGAAAGAGAGGATCAGCCGTATTATGAAAATGTTTGCTAACAAGCAAAACCCGATCGATTTTATCGAAGCAGGAGATATAGGAGCAGCGGTTGGTTTTAAAGAGATCAAAACCGGTGATACACTTTGTGATGAAAATCATCCGATCACACTGGAGAATATGTTTATTCCTGAGCCGGTTATTGCCGTTGCGGTTGAACCCAAAACTCAGGCTGACGTTGATAAGATGGGTATGGCTATTGCCAAACTGGTAGAAGAAGATCCTACGCTGCGGGTAAACACTGATGAAGATACCGGTCAGACCATCCTTCGCGGAATGGGTGAATTGCACCTGGAAATCATTATAGACCGTATGCGTCGTGAGTTTAAAGTAGAAGTAAATCAGGGTGCTCCCCAGGTTGCCTATAAAGAAGCATTTACTGCTACTGTTGAGCACCGTGAGACATTGAAGAAGCAAACAGGCGGTCGTGGTAAATTTGCCGACATCCAGTTCAGCATTGGTCCCGTGGATGCAGAATGGAAAGCCGAAAATCCCGACAAACATTACCAGTTTGTGAATGATCTTTTTGGAGGATCTATTCCCCGTGAATTCGTTCCGGCTATCCAGAAAGGTTTTGAGCAATCCATGACTACGGGTGTACTGGCAAACTACCCTGTTGATAATATGAAAATCCGTGTGTTTGACGGTAGCTTCCACGCAGTTGACTCAGATTCTATGTCTTTTGAATTATGTGCCAAGCAAGGTTTTCGTGAAGCAGCAAGAAAAGCAAAACCAGTATTGCTGGAACCTATTATGAAGGTCGAAGTGATTACCCCAGCCCAATACATGGGTGATGTGACTGGTGACCTGAACCGTCGTCGGGCAATCCTGGAAGGTATGGATAACCGTGCCGGCGCAGAAGTAATCAAAGCCAAAGTACCGTTGAGCGAAATGTTTGGTTATGTAACCCAGCTTCGTTCATTGAGTTCGGGCCGGGCCTCTTCAACCATGGAGTTCTCACACTATTCTCCTGCACCCAACAATATCGCTGAAGAAGTGATTGCAAAAGTGAAAGGGAAGGTGAGTGCCTAGTTTAATATTAGTGAAATTTATAAAACCCCGTTCCGGCTTGGCCAGAACGGGGTTTTATTTTGAAATTTAATCCAGGTCAAGTCAAGATTGGTTGAATGGCACTAAAATTGTTAATTGTAGTAGCGATTTCCCCGTTTTTAAGATTCAAGGCTTCCTGGCTAAGGTTGTGAAAAACATTTGCTCAAGGTTTCAAGGTATAGGACTCATTATTGAGTCCTATCCTTTTTTAGAGGGTCTTTAAAAATATACCATGAGCCGGTAGCAGAAACTACCAGAGTAATTAGATAAAATAGCAGGCTGATGATAACTGATGTTTCGCCACTCAAACTGAAATAGGCCGCTCCTTCCAGGAACACTACTTCCCTGATACCAAGGCCACCTATTGTAAGTGGCAATACGGATACAGCAGAAGAAATCAGGAAAATGAAAATATAAGCTGTATGGTTTTTGTCAACACTAAGGGAATGCATGATCGTATATATACAAACCACCTGCACAGCCTGTACTAATATCCCTAAAAAAAGTGTTGACCAAAAGCCAGATATGAAATCTTTAAACCATCGGTTAATAATGTAATAAAAACCTATAATAGCCCCAACGGATATTGCACTTAGAATCAGGCTGTAAGTGAAATTGAGGGCAACGTAACTGCAGGTGGTCATTAATATTCCAAGGCCCAGTAAGCCACTGATTCGGTCCAGTAAAACAGCTGCAGTGGTCTTTTTATAAGGAATAGAAAATCGTTTTGTCAGTAAAATAACTTTATATGCATCGCCGCTGACAGAACCGGGAAGAAACAAGTTGTAAAACATCCCCAGCAGGTAGAGCCGGATATTCTCAATCTCAGATAGTGTAATCCCTATGTTTTTAAAATAAATGTTCAGGCGCATTGCAGATACGAGTTTGGAAACAACAAATAATAAGAGAGCAAAAAAAAGTAAAAACCAGTTTGATTGTTGCAGAACCGTTTTTGATTTCTCGAAATCAATTTTTCCGGATACATACCAGAGGCATACAGCCATTACCGCAATTTTCAATACCAGCCTAAGCCATTTTGAAACTATTGAAGGTTGCTTTGACAGTTCTTGCATAATGCAGTAAATTGTTGCAAGTAAATCCAAATTGATGACAAAAAGAATAAAAGCTCTCCTGGTGCTTCTTGTTTGTTCAATTTTTTTGAATGCTCAGAATATAAAACTGGTCTCGGGCATGAAAATATCCCGATCCGGAAAAGTGCTAAAGAAGGAATATAAGCTGGATGGACTTTCTGATAATAATAAACCTGTTGTACTGATAGAAGGTGAAAATATTACTATTGATTTTAACCATGCTGTATTACAGGGAAGTAATCAAAAGCAGCGACCCGATGAGTTCTTTGGAGTGGCCATATTGATCCGCAATGGTCGCAACATTACCATTAAAAACCTGGTGGCGAGAGGTTATAAAGTTGCCTTAATGGCAAGCAATGTGGAGAGTCTTGTTTTGGAGAACTGTGATTTCAGCTATAACTATCGCCAGCATCTCAACAGCACACAGGAAAAAGAAGATGTTTCTGACTGGATGAGTTATCACCATAATGAAAATGATGAGTGGCTTCGTTATGGCGCTGCCATGTATTTGCGAAATTGCCTTAATGCAACAGTAAAGAACTGTAAGGTAACCGGCGGACAAAATGCACTGATGATGATGGAGTGCAATGGCGGGTTAGTGGTAAACAATGATTTTTCCTTTAACTCGGGTATTGGTATTGGGATGTATAAAAGCAGTCACAACAGGGTGATGTATAACCGGGTGATTTTTAATGTCCGCGGATATAGTCATGGGGTTTTCAACCGGGGGCAGGATAGTGCAGGTATGCTGGTTTATGAGCAAAGCAGTAACAATGTGTTTTACAAGAACAACGTAACACATGGGGGTGATGGTTTCTTTTTATGGGCCGGACAAACCACGATGGATACCGGGGAAGGAGGGTGTAATGATAACCTGTTGCTGGAGAATGATTTTTCTTATGCCCCGACCAATGGAATAGAAGTCACCTTCAGCCGCAATAAAATAATTGCCAACAGGATATTTGAATGTGATCATGGCATATGGGGAGGGTATAGTTATTCTACAATCATTAATGATAACAAATTCAGGAATAATAGAATTGGTATTGCCATCGAGCATGGGCAGGATAACCAAATCTGGTATAATAACTTTTCAAAAGATAGGGAGGCCATCAGGCTTTGGGCAAGAAAGGAGCAGCCTGCTGATTGGGTGTATGCACAGAAAAGAGATACCCGGAGCAAAGAATATACCATAGCCGGGAACAGCTTCAATAATGTTTCTACTGGATTAAATATTTACCGTACATCAGCAGTTAGGGTATTTGGAAATACTTATTCAGGTAGTGATGTATATCTGAAAACGGATTCAACTGTTTCCGAAATTGATTCATCCGATAGGCAATTAGTTGATTTTGTGGGTTGGTACATTGATACGCCTAATATAAGGGCCGGTAATCCATTTAAAGGAAGCAACAAATTTGCGGGCCGAAAGAACATTATGATTACCGAATGGGGTCCATATGACTTTGAATACCCATTGATCTGGAACACAAATCCTGCGGATACCTCATCGCTTATGAAATTTGATCTTTTAGGGCCGATGGGAAGCTGGAAAATAAAAAGCTACAGAGGAGTAAAAAATATTTCAGCTGTGACCGGCAAATTTCCGGCAATACTTACTGCAGAAAAGTTAAACGAGGATAGAACAGATATCCTTATTGAACTGGAGTATAACGGAGTGTCATATACAAGTCAGTTTGGAAAAAAAATTGCAGCAGGCAAACCATCACGGTTTTACTTTCAAAAATTCTTTCAGCCTGTTGACTGGGAGGTATTATTCTTCAGCCTGGATACCAGCAGTCATAATCCGATAAAGGAAGGATCACTTTTCTCTATATATGAAAAAAAGGCACCTTTCAAAACAGAAAAAACTCAAAAACTTGACTATGCCTGGTGGGGTGGTATCAAAGAGAGCTCATTTCAGCACAAGCAGTTTATTACCTCAGCGAATGGCAGCTTCACCGTTCCTAAAGGGACATATGAATTGTCCGTTACATGGGATGATGCAGTAAGGGTCTACCTTGATGAACAACTGGTTATCGATGAATGGAATCCTTCAAAGTACAAATTTGACGAATCACCGAATAGAAAGGTCAGGTTGGATCTTGAAGGATTCCATCGTTTAAGGGTAGAGCATCTTGAGTTAGGTGGCTTTGCCACACTGAGTGTAAAGATCAGGCCGATAACACAGGCATTATTGCACAGGTAATAATTGCCGGCATCATTCCAAATAAATGGTAGGGCCTGATAATATTATACACCCGGTTTGCGAAACTCCATTTGCCCGGGGCCAGGACTGTTCGAATAAGCATTGATAATTTTTCACTGACCGGCAGCATATCACTCAATGAAATTAATGGTGTAATATTTACCGGCGTCAAAGCTTTGTTCAGGAGAACTGTTTGTTCAACGACAGCAACGTTCACTGTATCAATTTTGAATGAAGGAGCGGTCATTCTTTTTTCCAGTTCCTGTATTTCCGCATCAGTGTAGTTGGTCCACAACAGGTCATTGACGATTATTTCCTCACGGTTCATCATCTTCAATGATGCGGCTGTCAACTCAAAAAACAGTTGTTGCAATTCATTGCCAATTTTCCTTTTTAGTGATATGGTAAAAGCCTGACTATATTGTTCACGGATATTATCAGTCTTAGTTACCAGTTCCTTTATCGAACTGTTCCCCTTTTCCAGTTCCATCACGATATAAGGTGCCATTGTTATAATTGCTTCTAATATCTCTTTCACCTGTCCCAGGTATTGATGAATTGTACTGCTTGTTTCATTGATTTTGTCAAAAGCATAATTCGCCTCTGATTTTCTTCCAAAATCTGTAGCCTGGACCAGAAGGCCGGCATCCAGCAACTGTCTCCGCAGTTTGCTGTGTGCCTTTTCGTAAATGTTGTGACGTTCTCTTCTCATCTCTTCACGGTTTTAATGGTTTCTGTATCTGACGCAAAGTTGAATCAAATGTTACTTTCGAAATACCACATAACTGTGTGAATAACAACTGTTAGTGTTAATGAATGTTAAGAGATACCACAAACTGGTAATGAATTGATGCCGGACGGTCAGCCAACACTGCCAGTGGCCTTAATTGAGGATGGCTGTCAAGTAAAATTTTCAAAAACTATCAATTTGATGTCCTCATCCTGATTGGATGTGATTTGGGGCTTATTTATTATTAATAACGATTAATGCTTTTATAGATAAGAAAGACCTGCTACCCGCTTGCCAGCAGGATTGAAAATCAAACAACTGTACGATATTTGGGTATGGGCAAACTAATTACCAACATCCTATAAAATTCTTTCCCAACTATTTGGAAGCTATAGCTCTCAACCCTACCTTTGCACTCCCAAAAGAAAAATTGGGATTTCACACATGTCGCAGCGAATCAGAATAAAATTGCAGTCTTACGATCACAACCTGGTAGATAAATCTGCTGAAAAGATCGTAAAAACAGTACGCAGTACCGGTGCCGTAGTAACAGGTCCTATTCCCCTGCCTACACGCCGTAAAATTTTTACTGTATTGCGTTCACCCCACGTTAATAAGAAGAGCCGTGAGCAGTTCCAGTTGGCCACGCATAAGCGTTTGCTGGATATTTACACCTCTTCAAGCCGTACTGTGGATGCATTGAGCAAACTGGATTTGCCAAGTGGTGTGGAAGTTGAAATTAAAGCGTAGAAACTGGGGTTCGCCTCAATTAGTTCTTATTATTATATAAATAATTGCTATCTCTCAAAAATATCCCGGTAAAATCGGGGTAAAAGAAAAGAGCTCTGGCGCATTAACATAAAACAAGCCATTCAGGGTTTGTTTACTGCCGGTACTTCCCCATAAAGGAAAAGGTCGGTGGCAAACGGGGATTGAAGCCTCCCGATTCTTATCGGGATGTACAAGGTTGTCCCAATAATCCTGCAGGCTACAAACTGTACAAACAATGAAAGGTATTATTGGAAAAAAAATTGGGATGACCAGCATCTTCGATCCGGAAGGCAAGCAAACCGCCTGTACGATCATTGAGGCCGGTCCTTGCGTAGTTACCCAGGTTAAGACAAAAGAGTCAGACGGGTACAATGCACTTCAGCTCTCTTTCGGCGACAAGAAAGAAAAACACTCCACTAAAGCTGAAAAAAACCACTTCGCAAAAGCACAAACAGCTCCCAAAAGATTCTCTAAAGAATTCCGCGACTTCGCAATCGAAAAAAATATTGGTGAAACAGTTACTGTCGACATTTTCGCTGAAGGCGACAAGGTTGAAGTAGTTGGTACTACTAAGGGTAAAGGTTTCCAGGGTGTGGTAAAACGTCATGGATTCCATGGTGTGGGTCAGCAATCTCACGGTCAGCATGACCGCCAGAGAGCCCCGGGTTCATTAGGTAACTCATCTGATGCCAGCCGTGTAATGAAAGGTATGCGTATGGCTGGTCGTATGGGTAATGACCGTGTGAAACTGAAAGGGCTGAAAGTGGTTAAAATTTTCGCTGATAAAAACTACATACTGGTTAGCGGTTCTGTACCGGGTCATAACGGTTCAATTGTATTAATCCAGAAGTAATTGATGTCATCCTGAGCTCGTCGAAGGATGGCTACTAAAACGAATAAAAAATGCAAATCGAAGTTTTAAATAGCAAAGGAAAAGCAACTGGCAGAACAGTTGAACTGCCCGAAGAAATCTTCGGTGCCGAACCAAACAACCATGTAATCTACCTGGCAGTGAAACAATACCTGGCTGCACAGCGTCAGGGTACTCATAAAGTGAAGACCCGTGCTGAAGTAAAAGGCGCCAGCCGTAAACTGCATCGTCAAAAAGGTACTGGTGGCAGCCGTAAGGGTAATATCCGTAACCCCTTATATAAAGGTGGTGGTACCATCTTTGGCCCCAAACCCCACAGCTATGATATCAAGTTGAACCGTAAGGTGAAAGATCTGGCTAAAATCTCTGCTCTTTCTTATAAGGCAAAGGATAATGCGATTGTGGTGGTTGAAGATATCAACATGGATACTCCAAAGACAAAAACCTTTGTTGACATCCTGGGTAACCTTAAAGTAGCAGATAAAAAAGTAATGTTTGTTCAGCCTGAGTACAATGATAATGTTGAGCTTTCGCTGCGCAATGTGCCTTCTGTACTGGGTGTTTTGCTCAGCGATATCAACACATATGATATTGTGAATTCAGAAGTGCTTGTGCTGACTGAAAGTGCAGCAAAGATTTTTGCTGATGATGAAAAAGCGGAAGCTTAACTAACCCTCGGCAAGCTCAGGGTAATAAAAGAGTTATTTAAAGAAAATAGTTAAAGTAGAAAGAAATGAGATCGTAAGATCCCATTGCGCCAAAAAGAAATAAAAAATATTGCAATGAAACTTTCTGAAGTATTGATAAAGCCCATTTTGACTGAAAAAGCAAACAGCCAGCAGGATAAACTGCGCCGCTATGCTTTCAAAGTGGCTAAAAAGGCAAATAAGCTGGAAATCAAAAAGGCTGTTGAAAGCTTTTATGGTGTAACGGTAACGAATGTGAACACCAGTGTGGTGCCCGGTAAAAATAAAAGCCGCTTCACCAAGTCTGGTGTAATCTCTGGCCGCAAGCCGAGCTATAAAAAGGCATTTGTAACAGTGGCAGAGGGTGAGAACATTGATCTTTATTCAAACATCTAACCCTGCTAAAGAATGGCTTCAACAGCCGCTAATGTTGAACTAAAAAAAGAAATTAAAAATGGCATTAAGAAAATTCAAACCCATGACCGCAGGTACCCGCTGGAGAATCGGGAATGCCTACGCTGAGGTTACAACGAATGTACCGGAGAAAAGCCTGTTAGAGGCAAAGCCCAGAACCGGAGGACGTAATTCTTCTGGTCACCTGTCTATGCGCTACAGGGGTGGCGGACACAAGAAGAAGTACCGTATCATCGATTTTAAAAGAAATAAGACAGGGCTTGCTACTGTTGAATCAATACAGTACGACCCTAACCGTACAGCTTTTATCGCATTATTGAATTATGCAGATGGTGAGAAGCGTTATATTCTGGCCCCCCAGGGTTTACAGGTTGGTGCTAAAGTGGAAAGTGGTCCGGATGTAGCTCCTGAAGTGGGTAATGCTCTTCCGATGAAGAATATGCCGCTTGGTACCAATATTCACAATATTGAAATGCAGCCTGGCCAGGGTGGTAAGCTGGCCCGTAGTGCCGGTTCATCAGCCCAGCTGACTAACAAGGAGGAAAAGTATGCTGTGTTGAAAATGCCCAGCGGAGAATTAAGAAAAGTATTGATCAATTGCTATGCTACAGTAGGTGTGGTAAGTAACAGTGATCATAGTTTGCAGAGTATGGGTAAAGCCGGCCGCAACAGGTGGAAAGGTATCAAACCAAGAAACCGTGGTGTGGCGATGAACCCTGTAGATCACCCGATGGGTGGTGGTGAAGGTAAAGCTTCGGGTGGTCAGCCCCGCAGCAGGAACGGTCAGTACTCCAGAGGCCTGAAAACAAGAACCAAAGGAAAAGGAAGTGATAAGCTGATTATTCAGCGTAAGAACGGAAGCAAACTGGCTAAGTAAACAAACTAATTAAAAACACAACGACATAAATCATGGCTCGTTCGATTAAAAAAGGTCCTTATGTAGCATCTCACCTTGAAAAAAAGGTGCTGGCTATAAACGAAGGCAAAAACAAGAAAGGAGTTATCAAGACATGGAGCCGCCGCTCTACGATTACTCCTGAGTTTGTGGGTCACACATTTGCTGTTCATAATGGCAATAAGTTCATCCCCGTTTATGTAACTGAATTTATGGTTGGTCATAAGCTTGGTGAATTTGCACCTACCCGTCAGTTTAAAGGACACTCTAAAAAAGAAGGTTAATAAAGAAATTAATAAAAATGGAAGCAGTAGCTAAACTGAGAAATTACCCGACATCGCCCCGTAAAATGCGGTTACTTGCTGACCTTATCCGTGGTCAGAAAGTAGAAAAGGTGTTGGCCGAACTGGAGCACAATCCCAAGCATCCTGCAGTTCCCCTGCGGAAGCTGGTACTGAGTGCTATCAGCAACTGGAAGCAAAAAAATGAAGGTGGTGACGAAAGCCAGCTGGTGATCAAAACCATTTTTGTAGACGGTGCCAGGACATTGAAGAGAATGCGTCCGGCTCCCCAGGGTCGTGGTTACAGGGTGCGCAAGCGCAGCAACCATGTAACTGTAATAGTGGATACGAAAGAAAATAAAAACTAAACGAATTAATAAACCAATAACATGGGTCAAAAAGCAAATCCGATTGGTAACCGCTTAGGTATCATCCGTGGATGGGAATCTAACTGGTATGGCAGCAAAAAAGATTTTGCAGGAAAACTGATCGAGGATAATAAAATCAGAACATACCTGAATGCCCGTATCAATAAGGGCGGTATCTCTAAAATTGTTATTGAGAGAACCCTGGGTAAACTGATCGTAACGATTCATACATCCAAACCCGGTATCATCATCGGTAAAGGTGGTGGAGAAGTTGATCGCATCAAGGAAGAGCTGAAGAAACTGACTGGCAAAGAAGATGTACAGATCAACATCCTGGAAATTCGTCGCCCTGAGCTGGATGCAATGATCGTAGCAGATACAATTGCCCGCCAGATCGAAAACCGTATTAATTACAAAAGGGCTATTAAAATGTCCATCGCTTCTGCACTTCGTATGGGTGCTGAAGGAATAAAAGTAAAAGTATCAGGTCGTTTGGGTGGTGCAGAGATTGCCCGTAGTGAAGAGATCAAACAAGGCCGTGTACCCCTGCACACCTTCCGTATGGATATTGATTATGCCAATGTGTTTGCATTAACTGTTTACGGTAAAATCGGTATCAAAGTATGGATATGTAAAGGTGAAGTACTGACAAAAAGAGATCTTAACCCCAACTTCGTAGGTGGTAAGAGTGATGTAAGTGACAGAAGAGAAAGGAGAGATGAAGGTGGTGGTGGCGGCGGACGCCGGGATGACAGAAGAGGAGGAGATAGAAGAGGTGGCGGAAGAGATAGAAGAGGTTAATTACAAACAAGATTTAAGTAACTAGAAATTATATACAATGTTACAACCGAAAAGAACGAAGCACAGGAAGATGCAGAAGGGTCGCATGAAAGGCGATGCTAAAAGAGGTACCACAATTTCCTTTGGTTCCTATGCGCTGAAAGCATTGGACAGCCATTGGATTACTGATCGCCAGATTGAAGCTGCCCGTCAGGCCCTTACCCGTGAAATGAAGAGAGAGGGTAATGTATGGATCCGTATTTTCCCTGACAAACCAATTACCCGCAAGCCTCTGGAGGTAAGGATGGGTAAGGGTAAAGGTAACCTGGAGTTTTGGGCAGCAGTAGTTAAGCCGGGCCGTATCTTATTTGAAGTGGATGGTGTTAGTGAGCAGGTTGCCCGTGCATCATTAGCCCTGGCTGCCGGTAAGCTGCCAATTAAAACTAAGTTCATTGTACGCCGTGACCTGGTTACTGCGTAATATAATAAAATCGTAAAGCGATGTCAAAGAAAGCAGATTTTGTAAAAAGCATTCATGGGATGAACGAGCAGGACCTGAAGGCCCGTCTCGAAGAAGATAAACAGCGTTTAAAGAAGCTGGAATTTGCCCATGCTATCTCTCCGTTGGAGAACCCAATGACCATCCGTGGCCTGCGCAGGGATATTGCCCGCCTGAAAACGGAATTAAAGTTAAAGCAACAGCAAGCATAATAAAGCTATAAAAATGGAAGCAAGAAATTTAAGAAAAACCAAGATTGGTGTGGTAACCAGCAATAAGATGACTAAAACCATCACTGTTGCTGTAGAAAGAAAAGTTAAGCACCCGATCTATGGAAAGTTCGTAAAGAAAACCACTAAGTTCCATGCGCATGATGAAAAGGATGAGTGCAGCATCGGGGATGTTGTGAAAATCATGGAAACCCGTCCTTTAAGCAAAACAAAGAGATGGAGATTGGTGGAAGTGGTGGAAAAAGTTAAGTAATTGAATATTGAAAATTGAATATTTATGAATTGACAAATATTTCAATCTTCAATCTTAAATAATAAATAATTAAAAGATGATTCAGCAAGAAAGCCGTTTGAATGTTGCGGACAACAGTGGTGCCAAAGAGGTGCTTTGTATCCGTGTACTCGGCAACAGCGGTCAGCGTTATGCCAGGATTGGCGATAAGATTGTAGTAACAGTAAAGGATGCCTTGCCCCAGGGTGGTATCAAGAAAGGTACAGTAGCCAAAGCTGTAATCGTTCGTACTACCAACAAGCTTCGTCGTAAAGACGGTTCTTACATTCGTTTTGATGACAACGCAGTGGTGATCCTGAACCAGGCCGATGAGCCCCGTGGTACCCGTATTTTCGGCCCTGTAGCAAGGGAACTCCGCGACAAAGGGTACATGAAAATTATCTCACTGGCACCGGAAGTATTATAATTGAATAAAAAGGGCTCGTGGCCCATTAATGATAGATAAACATGAAAGCAAGATTCAAACCCAAGTTTAACATTCGCAAAGGTGACAACGTAGTAGTTATCGCCGGCGATGATAAAGACCTTTCGAAGCCCCGTGCTGTAAAGCAGGTGTTGGTTGATGAAGCGAAAGTTATCGTGGAAGGTGTGAATATCATCACTAAGCATACAAAACCTTCTGCACAAAACACTAAAGGTGGTATTGTAAAGAAAGAGGCACCTATCCACATCAGTAATGTTATGCTTTGGGATCCTGCCCAAAAAGCCGGCGCAAGGGTTACAAGGGTAAGGAAAGATGGAAAAACAGAGAGAGTTTTTAAAACTAAAAAAACTCAGGGAGGTAAAAAATAATGAGTACTAAAACGTATACCCCAAGACTGGCAGATAAGTACAAAAAAGATGTTGTACCTGCCCTGGTAAAAAAATTCGGCTATGCTACTGTAATGCAGGCGCCCAAGCTGGAAAAAATATGCCTGAACCGCGGTGTGAATGGCGCTGTATCTGACAAGAAACTGGTTGATATTGCCGTAGATGAATTGACAACTATTACTGGTCAGAAGGCCGTGACTACCATGTCAAAGAAAGATATTTCCAACTTCAAGTTGCGTAAAAATATGCCGATCGGCGCAAGGGTTACGCTTCGTGGTGACAAGATGTTTGAATTTCTTGACCGCCTGATCTCTGTAGCACTTCCCCGTGTCCGTGACTTCAAAGGAGTAAATGAAAAAGCTTTTGACGGCCGTGGTAATTATACACTGGGTGTTACTGAGCAGATCATTTTCCCGGAGATCGATATCGATAAAGTGAATAAGATTACCGGTATGGATATCACATTTGTAACGACTGCTAACACAGATGAAGAGGCTTACGAATTGTTGAAGGAATTGGGTATGCCTTTCAAGAATGCAAAAAATAACTCAAACTAAAAGGATAATATACACATGGCAAAAACATCAGTAAAAGCCAGGCAAAGAAAAAGGGAACGTATGGTTGCCCAGCATGCAGCTAAAAGAGAAGAGCTGAAAAAAGCTGGTGACTGGAAAGCTCTTGACGAAATGCCAAAGAACTCTTCAAAGGTTCGTTTGAAGAATCGTTGCCAGTTGACTGGTCGTCCTAAAGGTTATGTCCGCTACTTTGGTATCTCCAGGGTGGCACTTCGTGACATGGCATTGAACGGAAAAATTCCAGGATTGAAAAAAGCTAGCTGGTAACTCTTCGACTTAGCTCAGAGTGACAAATAAATTTTTAAACTAAACTTTTCCAATTATCCCGACGAAGATGTCGGGACGTAGGAGGGCAAAAAATATGGTAACAGATCCTATAGCAGATTTCCTGACCCGCATTCGTAATGCACAAATGGCTGGTCACCGTGTGGTTGATATTCCTGCTTCTAACTTGAAGAAGCGTATGACTGAGATTTTGTATAACCAGGGTTATATCCTGAAGTATAAATTCGAGGATGACAGCAAGCAGGGCATCATCAAGATTGCCCTGAAATATGACCCCGCTACCAAGCAACCGGCTATTCAGAGCATGGAAAGGATCAGTCGTCCTGGTCTTCGCCAATATGCCAAGCCGGCGGAGTTTCGTCGTGTAAAGAGCGGTTTGGGTATTGCTATCATTTCTACTTCAAAGGGAGTAATGACTGATAAAGAGGCTAAAGCTCAGAATGTAGGCGGAGAAGTACTTTGCTACGTTTATTAATAATTAAGTTACTGATACATTAAGCTGAAACTATACTAAGCTGACCGGTCAGTAAATGATAACCAAATAAAAAACAGATTATGTCTCGTATAGGAAAAAAACCGGTTGTTGCCCCTAATGGAGTAACAATAACAGTGGGAAAGGACAATGTGGTTACTGTAAAAGGACCAAAAGGTGAACTGAAGCAGGCAATCGACCGTGATATCACAGTTGAAGTAAAAGACGGCCAGATCACTTTTGCCCGTCCCACAGACCAGATTCGTCACCGTGCTATGCATGGACTGTACCGTTCACTCATTTCTAATATGGTGAAAGGTGTTACAGAAGGGTTTGAAAGAAAACTGGAACTGATTGGTGTGGGTTTCAAAGCTGCCAACCAGGGTAATGTGCTTGACCTGGCTTTAGGATATTCTCACAATATCATTTTTGAAGTTCCTAAAGAACTTAAAGTAGCAACCGAACAATTAAAAGGTCAGAACCCCATCATTACATTAGAGGGTATCGATAAGCAATTGATTGGACAGGTGGCTGCAAAATTGAGAAGCCTCCGTAAGCCTGAGCCTTACAAAGGAAAGGGTGTTCGTTATGTGGGTGAAGTGGTACGTAAGAAAGCTGGTAAAGCGGCTGGTAAATAATTAATAAGTAATTGATTCCTGGCAGAATCAGGATCGCAAATAAAAAGAGAGATGAACCCGAAAGTAAAATCACAGAGAAGACAAAATATCCGTTACAGAATACGCAGAAAGATAAGTGGTACTACTGTAAAGCCCCGCCTGTCTGTATACAGAAGTAACAGTGATATTTATGCCCAGCTGATTGATGACACAAAAGGCCAGACACTGGCGTCAGCATCATCAAGAGATAAGGACATAGCAGCACAGAAAGTTACAAAGTCCGAAAAGAGCAAACTGGTTGGAGCTGCCATTGCCCGCAAAGCTTCTGAATTGGGTATCAAGGATGTAACATTTGACCGTGGTGGTTATCTCTACCATGGCCGTGTTAAGTCTGTGGCTGACGGTGCCAGAGAGGGCGGCTTACAATTCTAATTATTACTATCAAACTTTTAATTACAAGTATAAATGTCAAAGCTTAACGTAAACAGGGTAAAAGCCGGTGACCTGGAACTGAAAGATAAGGTTGTTGCCATCAACCGTGTGGTAAAAACTACTAAGGGTGGCCGTGCCTTCAGTTTCTCTGCACTGGTGGTTGTTGGCAATGAAAATGGTGTGGTAGGTCATGGTTTGGGCAAAGCCAAAGAAGTACAGGAAGCCATCACCAAAGGAATTGAAGATGCCAAAAAGAACCTCATCAAAGTTCCGGTGATGAAAGGAACCATACCCCATGATCAGTGGGCCAAAGAAGGCGCTGCCAAAGTGCTCATCAAGCCCGCCGCACATGGTACCGGTGTGATTGCCGGAGGTTCAATGCGTGCCGTATTAGAAGCCGCAGGTGTAACAGACGTATTGGCAAAATCTTTAGGCTCTGCCAATCCTCACAACGTGGTGAAAGCAACTTTCAAAGCTCTTGCACTGCTCCGTGAGCCGGTTTCAGTTGCCAAAACCCGTACACTTGGTTTAAAGAAAGTATTTAATGGTTGATACTGGTTTGCAGGTTGCCGGTTTCCGGTAAAGAAACTTGTAACCAATGCAATGTATTTAACCAGTAACAAGTAACTAGTAACAAGCTACGAGATATGAAAAAGATAAAGATCACTTTAGTAAAAAGTCCTATTGACAGGCCAGAGCGT
>CAYPBW010000047.1:15984-17757 GCA_964409055.1 uncultured Chitinophaga sp.
TATGAAAAAGATAAAGATCACTTTAGTAAAAAGTCCTATTGACAGGCCAGAGCGTCAAAAGCTGACGGTTCAGGCTTTAGGTCTTAATAAAACAAACTCTTCTAAAGAAGTGGAGGCTACTCCCCAGATACTGGGTATGCTTCGCAAGGTGACCCACCTTGTAAAAGTAGAAGATGTAAAATAATAATTGGGCATACCTGCTCAAACAGAAAACTTTATGCGAGCCCCGACGCTTTTGGGGCGATGAGTAAAAAATAAAAGCAAAATGAAATTACACGAATTAAGGCCTGCAAAAGGCGCAACTCACAAAGTAAAACGTATTGGTCGTGGTGACGGTTCCGGACATGGCGGAACTTCTACAAAGGGTACAAAAGGTGCACAGAGCCGTGCCGGCTTTAAGAACAAAATGGCCCACGAAGGTGGCCAGATGCCGATTCAGCGTCGCATACCGAAACGTGGATTTAAAAATCCTCACCGTGTTGAGTACAAAGTTTTCAATCTTGGCCAGATTGAACAGTTAGCTGAAAAATACAATTTCACTGAAGTATCACTCGAGAATCTTTATATCAACGGGCTGGTTAGCCAGAACGACAGAGTAAAGATCCTGGGTAATGGAGAAATAAAAGGCAAATTCACTTTCAAAGTAAATGCGGTTAGTGATAAAGCCAAATCTGCAATCGAGGCAGCCGGTGGGTCTGTCGAAATAGTGAAGTAAAATCACTAAATTGCAGCGACGCATTGAAAATGCGTCTTTTATGTTTTAAGAGCACTTAAACTTTTATTAATCCCCGTGAAGAAATTAATACAGACACTCAAAAATATCTGGAGCATTGAAGAGCTGCGTGGCAAGATTTTGTTCACCCTCATGATGATCGCTATTTACCGGGTAGGTACACACATTGTATTGCCGGGTATTGATCCCAATGCTTTGGAAAGTGGCCAGAACAGTACTGGTATCTTAGGATTGATTGATGCTTTCTCCGGCGGAGCCTTTAACCAGGCTTCTATTTTTGCATTAGGTATCATGCCTTATATCTCTGCTTCAATCTTTATGCAGCTGATGACGGTTTTAGTACCCCGTTTTCAAAAAATGCAGAAAGAAGGCGAAAGCGGTCGTAAAAAGATCAACCAGTACACCCGTTACCTCACTGTTGCCGTTACCATTTTACAGGCATCTGCATATGTTACGTACCTGCGTGGCATGACACAAGCTGGTGGTATTATGCCTGCATATGCCAACTTTTTCTGGTTGTCAACAGTAGTGGTTTTGACTGCCGGTACACTGTTCGTAATGTGGATGGGTGAGAAGATAACTGATAAAGGATTGGGTAATGGTACATCGCTGATCATCATGATCGGTATTCTGGCCCGCCTGCCGCAATCCTTCCTGCAGGAATTGAGTGCCAAATCTGTTCGTAATGGCCAGATATTAGTATTCATCGTGGAGATTGCCATTCTTATCGCCATTATAATGGGATGTATCCTGTTGATCCAGGGTGTGAGAAAGGTACCGGTTAACTATGCCAAGCAAATTGTTGGTAACCGTCAGTTCGGCGGAGCAAGACAATTCTTGCCTTTGAAAGTAAACAGTGCCGGTGTAATGCCCATCATCTTTGCACAGGCGATCATTTTCATACCTACAATATTTGCCAACTTCAACCCGACAGGTGGTGGTAGTTTTCTAAGGGCATTGAATGATCACAGTAATGTATGGTATATGCTTATCTACTCTATCGTGGTGATAGGTTTTACCTTCCTGTACACAGCCCTGAT
>CAYPBW010000048.1:0-17519 GCA_964409055.1 uncultured Chitinophaga sp.
AAAAAGAGCAGCATTATAGTAGTTTCCGCCGTATGCCGGGTCAACTTCAATTCCTTTTTCCCATTGCTGAATAGCTGAAAAATCTTTTACAGCCCAAAGTAACTCCCCGTATTCACTGTACAAGGGTCCGCTTTTCGGAAACTTCTTTAATCCTTTCTTATATACTTTCTCACATTCCTTTACTTCTTCCAATGCTTTGTACACATTGCCAGCTATTTGAAAAACCACCACATCCGCATCGTCCCGGTCGATCAGGGCTTTTACTCCGTCAAGAGCTTTTGCATAATCCCTTTTCAGGTAATAACTCATCACCAGGTCTTTTTGCATTTCCAGGTTATTTTTATCCTGCTGCAGGGCACGGGTAAGTACAATAATGGCATTATCGAAGTCACCTGTCCGCATGAACGTTTTGGCCGTTTCATGCATTGTTTTGGAGTCTTCTGGCTGTGCTGAAACGAACAGGAAGGCGGATAAGGCAATAAAAAGAAGCTGAATTTTTTTCATGTTGCAAATTAAAAAACAAGAGACGCTATAATGGACGTCTCTGTTGCAAAATAACAAATATTTCAGCGAAAGGGCTTATAACAGATGTGTAAGCAGGCCATCTCTCAGTTTGGGTTCAAACCAGGTGCTTTTCGGCGGCATTACATTACCGCTGTCTGCAATGGCAAATAATTGTGCCAGTGTAACCGGATAAAGACTAAAGGCTACTTTCATTTCTCCATTGTTCACTCTTTTTTCCAATTCTTCTAATCCCCGGATGCCACCCACAAAATCTATCCGTTTATCAGTACGCTGGTCTTTAATGTCAAAAATCTTATCAAGAATATTATTGGACAAAATAGAGACATCCAGCACACCGATAGGGTCATCGGTCCATGTTCCTTTTCTCGAAGTAAGTATATACCATTGTCCTTCCAGGTACATCCCAAACTCATGCAAATGAGAGGGTTTTACCGGTTCCGGGCTCAATGTTATATAGAAATCATCCTGGAGCAACGCCAATAATTTTTCAGGAGTCAGGCCATTGAGGTCTTTCACCACCCTGTTGTAGTCCAAAATGGCAAGCTGGCTTTCCGGGAAGATCGTAGTAAGAAAATATTTTGCGTTCTCACTGCCAGAAAGTTCTTTGCTTACCTTGGCTGCAGAAGCTGCCCGGTGATGCCCATCGGCAATGTATGTAGCAGGCACATGAGTGCTGAACAATTGTGTGATAGAATTTATAACAATATCCCTGTCAATGATCCATATGCTGTGCTGAATACCATCAGTTGCTGTGAAATCATAAACCGGCTTATTGGTCATTTTCCAGCCATTGATAATGGCATTGATCTCCATCACATCCCGGTAAGCCAAAAACACATTGCCGGTTTGCGCTTCAATTGTCCGCATATGATCAATTCGGTCTTTCTCTTTCTCGGGTCGTGTAAACTCATGCTTTTTGATAATGTCATTGAAATAATCTTCAACAGATGAAACACAAACAAGTCCCGTCTGGCTACGACCATTCATTATTAGCTGGTATATATAATAACAGTTCTTTTCTTCCTGGAAAAGAATACCGTGTTTAATCAGCTCCTGCAGATTTTCTTTTGCTTTTTCGTACACGGCTGTGCTGTGAATATCAGTTCCGGGTGAGAGATCGATTTCCGATTTGGTGACATGTAAAAAAGAAAAGGGATTATCCTTTGCTTCTGTTCTTGCCTCCTCACTGTTTAGCACATCATAGGGTCTTGATGCTACAAGTTGAGACAATTCTGTTTTTGGTCTTAATGCCCTGAATGGTTTAATAATAGCCATTAGCTATGCTTTTTTTATTGCGAATTCTTTCATTAATTGTGTTAGCGCCATGACGCTTTCAATGGGTAAAGCGTTGTACATCGAAATCCTGAACCCTCCCACACTGCGGTGTCCTTTTACACCTGCCATTCCTTCATTTTTGCACCAGTCAAGAAATTCTTTTTCAAGTAATTCGTTTTCTAATACAAATACAGCATTCATTTTACTTCTGTCTTCTTTAGCCACCGGAGCTTTGAAAATAGGCAAACTATCCAATGTGTTATAAAATAAGGTTGCTTTTTCCTCATTGATCTTCTCAATAGCTTCAACACCACCTTTCTTTTTTAACCATCTTAAGGTAAGCATGGCCACATATACCGCAAATACTGGGGGTGTATTCAGCATGCTTGCTTCCTTGATATGATTCCTGTAGTCAAGAATAGTGGGGATGTTCCGGTTCACTTTGCCCAGGATATTTTTATTTACAATAACGAGGTTAACACCTGCAGCTCCTATATTTTTCTGTGCTCCTGCATAAATAAGATCAAACTTGTTGAAATCAAGTACCCGGCTCATGATATCGCTGCTCATATCAGCCACTATTGGTACACCACAATCATAAGGTATCTTATGCCATTGTGTGCCGGCAATGGTTTCATTGGTAGTAATATGAAGGTAGGCAGCGGTTGGACTCACCGACAAATCCTTAGGCATTGTGGTGTAATTGCTGTCTTTAGTTGAAGCGGCTATTTCTATATGTCCGAAAAGCTTAGCCTCTTTGATGGCTTTATTTGCCCAGGTTCCGGTTTCGGTGTAGGCTGCAACATTATTTTCGTTTAAGAGGTTCATGGGTACCTGCATAAATTGTGTGGTTGCCCCGCCATGTAGGAAAAGCACTTCATGGTCATTATCCAGCTGCATTAATTCTTTTACAAGACTTCTGGCTTCTTCCATTACAGGCTGGAATAATGGCGTCCGGTGACCTATTTCTAAAATAGAAAGACCTGTATCATTGAAATTTAATATTGCCATGCTGGCTTCTTCAAAAACTTCTTTCGGCAAAATTGACGGGCCCGCATTGAAATTGTGAATCATGGCGCAAAGGTATTGAATGCAGGTTTTAACAGGCATAAAAAATCTCTTACAGATAAAACTGTAAGAGATTTTTAAAGAGTATTTATTTAATGTATATGTACTTTTCCTTCTGCCATTTTTTTGCCGTTAGCATCGCCAATTACAACATAGTAAATTCCTGTATTTGCTTTCTGCAAATTGACTGGAATTAATGTGTAAGGCCCTGTTACAGTAAACTGCCCGTTGAACACTCTTGCCCCTTTGCTGTCAAAGATGGAAATTGTTCTTTGCGTACTTGCACCACCATTGTTGTAATATGATACAGTAAAGTTTCCATCATTGGGTGAAGGGAAGATGAACAGCTTATTGCTTACTGTGGCTTCAATAGTTACAACTGCAGACTGATTAGAACAGGTAAGTCCTCCTGCAAACACTTCTTGTATGCGGACCTGGTAAGAGCCGGTGTTTTCAATATTTGCAATATAACTATTAGTAGCATTAGTGAATGTTGAGCCGTTCAAAGACCAGGACGTCGTCAATGTTCCGCCTGTAGAGGCACTTGGTACCGCTGTAAGAGTGGTTGTTTGCCCGGGCAACAAGCTTGTTAAAGGGGCAGCATTTAGGGAAACAGTTGGTAACTGGCGTACAGTGAGCAGTGCCCATGATGAGGCAACCGGATTGGTACAAATGCTATTGGATAACAGGCAGCGATACCGGTAATTATTCATACCGGTGGCGACTGCATTAATTGTCATGCTTGCATTAGTAGCTCCGCTGATATTGGTCCAGTTGGCACCGCCATCTGTACTTAACTGCCATTGATAAATCACTCCGGAGCCACTTCCTGTTACATTGAATGTGGCGTCACTGCCGGAACACCTTTCTGCATTGGCAGGTTGACTTGTAACGGTTACTGGCGCAATTACAGTTAATATAGCGGCGGTGGAAGTCACGGCCGGTGTACATGTACCGCTCACAACACATCGATACCTGTTGCCATTCATACCAGTTGTGGCTGATGAAACGGTATAGGAAGTGGTATTTGCTCCTGCTATGTTATTATAGGTTGTTCCGCCATCAGTGCTCAATTGCCACTGGTAGGATATACCTGTGCCAGTAGCCGTTACGGAGAAGGTAGCACTACCAGCTTCACAGATAGTTGCATTCTGGGGATTAGTAGAAACAGCAGGCAATGAGTTGACAGTTAATGTTGCAGTATTGGATGTACCTGGTGTTGTACAGGTAGTATTTGATAACATACAACGGTACTGGTATCCGCTCATACCGGTGGTTACGCCTGTGATATTTAGTGTCGCAGTAGTAGCTCCTGAATATGCACCGCCGTTAGTGATATCACTGAAACCGCTGCCTGTATTTACCTGCCATTGGTAAATAATACCTGGACCACTTCCTGCTACCGTAAAGCTTGTATTGGAGCCAGCACATACGGTACTGTTAGCAGGTTGAGTTGTTACGGTTACTGATGTTACAACTGTTAGGGTTGCACCATTTGAATTAGCAGCCGGTGAACATGTACCGCTCACAACACATCGATACCTGTTGCCATTCATACCTGCAGTAATTCCGGTTAATGAATAACTGGCTGTATTGGCACCGCTAATATTGTTATATGTAACCCCACCATCTGTACTCAGTTGCCATTGATAAGATAACCCGCTGCCGGTTGCTGTAATACTGAAAGTATGGTTGCTTCCGGCACACAACAACACATCTTGAGGGTGAGTAGTTACTACCGGAGCTGAGTTAACAGTTAATGTTGCTGCAGGTGATGTCGTACTTCCGCATAAAGCTGAAGCAATACAACGATAGCGGTAATTGTTCATACCTGCTGTAACTCCTGTAAGGTTCAGCGTAGGAGTTGTGGCATTCGAATAAACTCCGCCATTTGAAATATTATTAAATGTAGCACCGCCATCTGTACTCAACTGCCATTGATAACCGGTGGCACCAGTAGCGGTAACAGAAAATGAAGTATTTGTTCCGCTACAAACTGTTTGATCAGCCGGCTGTGCAGTTATTGCTGGTCCGCTTCCGGCGTTGATGATGAATGTAATATTGGTTACCTGTGTGGAAGCTCCGGTAGCAGTTCCGGTTACAGTGATAGTGTATGTCCCGGCTGCAAGTGTATTTGCATTGTTGAGTGAAACAGTCGTACTGCTGCCCGGTGTTACAGGGTTAGGAGAGAAGGTAACGGTAGTACCACCAGGTACTCCGGCTGTAGCTGATAAACTGATCGGGTTAACAAAGCTTCCGACTGAACTGGTTGGTAAAGTAACATTCATTACTGAGGGAGCCGGGCATGTTGCAGTAGCAGGGGTTGACGAACCAAATACAAACCCACCCGGAACAGTGGCCATAGGACTTTCCCAAACTCCGCGGCCATAAGTGGCTACCCGTATTTTACCGGCATTCTTTTGAATTTCCAATTCATTAATAGCAACAAGGGGAAGGTTATCAGAATAATTGGTCCAGTTAGCGTCAGGTTCTGTTTTGTAATAAACACCAATATTCATACCGACATAAATACCACGAGGGGTATTATCGTCAACAACAACAGCCCGGGCAACAATGGCGGGTAAATTTGCTGACACATTCGTGAATGTAGCTCCCGCATCAGTAGACACCATCACCCTGTTAGTGGTGCTGTTGCAGGCAATCCATATTTTCGATGGATTGGTTGGATCTACAGCAATGTCGTTGATCGTGGCCGGAGCGATTCTGGTAGTCCACGTAGCGCCATCATTTGTTGTAACATATAGTGTCGACCCATTTGAAGCATAAATATAATTTGGATCTGAGGGTGCTACAGCTAAATCAGCTAATGTGGTAGTAATTACTCCCGAAGAAATATTGGTCCAGCTGCTGCCGCTGTTGGTAGATTTATATACACCTGTCCACCCGCCATACAAAATTGTTTCGTTGGTTGGATGTATTGCAAGAGGTGTTACCCATTGGCCGGGCGAAGGCCTCGGCAGGTTACTATATGAATTACCACCATTTGTTGACCGGTAGATTGATCCGTTTTGACTGGTACCCCATAAGTTCAGATGATTAGTTGGGCTTACCAGGCCTTCCATACCATCCGCACCTAGCCAATCCACCCAAGTGCCTGATGCCTGTTTGGCGGCAGTACCATTATCCTGTGCACCTCCGGTGATTACCGTGGCATTGGTTTGTGAGCTGGCTATCCGGTAAAACTGGCGAATACCCAAACCAGTGGAAAGGTCCGTCCAGTCTTCTCCGTTATTAGTGCTCTTATAAAGACCACCATCTGATATGGAATAAAGATTAGAGTTGATAAAGAACAGCCCATGCACATCAGCATGGTTGTACCCGATGCTGTTGGGAAGTGACCAGGCAGTAGTAGCTGTGAATGCAGCTGCTTCGTTTAATGATTTCCAGCAAATGATACCTGCAATATGAACTTCAGCCGCATTTGTCGGAGAAACATCCATCGCCATATCATAAGTAGCCTGGCCAGATGTTCCTGTTCCGTTGGTTTCGTAGCCAAAATAGTTGGTGCCGCTGGCAGGGTTACCAACAACTGTAGTAGTGAAGGTCAGTCCCGCATCAGTAGATTTATACATTCTGCCGAAAAGGCTTCCGCTGGCCTGGGCAATATATACATAGTTGGGATTTGCCGGGGTAACGGAAACTAAGGTGCGGCCGGTATTGGTAATACCTTGTGCTGATGTTATCTGTGTCCATGTTATTCCATTATCAGTTGAACGATAGACATCATTACCAGTGGCATACATAATATTAACATCATCCGGCTTGAATTCAATATCCTCTTTGCTGCCACTATGTACCTGGGTCCATGATGCTCCGGCATTTACCGATCTCCAGATTCCGTTTGTTGCCGTAGCAAAAACGATTGAACTGTTTGTTGGATGAATCAAAATTTTCCGAACGGTGCCTGATGGCCCTGCTCCGGCAGCAGCCCAGGTGGCGCCGGCGTCGGTTGATTTGATGATACCAACGCTTCCGCTCATACCCGCATAAACAATGTTTTGATTTAACGGATCAATGGTTAAAGCAAAAACAGACATCCAGCTGGCGTTATTATCTGTGAGTGGAGCCCAATTCAGTCCTCCGTTTACCGACTTCCAGATACCTCCACCGGGAGAGCCCACATAGATAATATTCTCGTTGGCAGGATGAATGGCAAATGCAGATAATCTTCCAGTCCCGGGATTCCATCCGCTGGTGCGGTTCCAGCCCCATGGACCCAGTTCTGTCCAGTTGCCTGCCTCAGTTCTGAAAGAACCCATCGAAGTGCGGCTTTCTGTGTAGCGGTTCCATTCTGTCTGAGGGGACAGGTAGTTTCCATTTTCGTCTATATGAAACTTTCGCTCATACAGCCAACGCTGAAATTGTTTGTAACCGGTTCCTCTTCCTGTGCCGGCTGTATCGAAATGACGGTTTGCTATTCGCTCTGCTTCCTGGATAGAGATATCGTTTCTTTCCATCAGTTCATAAACAGAAATCTGGGCATTGGAGAAAATGGATATGCATACTAGTGTAAGCAGTAAAATTTTTTTCATACATGGAGGTTTGTACATAGGTAAAAACAATTAATAAAAGTAAACAATAAAACCCGTAATTGCCAGAGGAGCACAATCGATTGTGCAGTAAAATATCAGTAATTATTCATGTTCCCTGCCTTTAATAGGTGCATTTTTCCAGGAATTATTTAAAACTTCGAATTCTTTCAGTTCTTCATTAGTAAATTCCCTGTTATTCAGTTTTTTCAGATCCGGCTGGCCGGCATTGACCCATGCGGTGTACCAAAAAGAAGCTGTGGCATATATAGACTGCCTCATTCTTCTTTCAATCATTCCTTTTAACCGGTTGTCGTATGCTTTTGAAAAAGCAGATGAATACTGCCGGATAGTAATCCCGTTTCTGTCTTCGAATGAAAATTTTTGATCCTGCGGAAAACTGGCTGTCAGTTCTTTTTCCATTTGTAATACTGTATCTGCAGCAGCAGCACTTTCAAGTACTCTTTGCCAGATAAAATCAGCCGGATTTTTTAAGTATTCAGCTTTCCCTATAAAGAAATCCCATTCTTTTTCAGCCAGTAACTCCGGCACCCGGCTTTCCCAAAAACCGTGTATTCCTTTTTGGCCGGAGAACTGCCCGTTGTGGTTGCTGTTAGCATGCAATGGTACATGTGCATCAGCTATGTAGTGACCGATTTCGGCAGCGTATCTTAATATTTTAACCTGATTTTTTTCTTTAAAAGCATTGGTTAACCGGAAGAGCATTGTTTGCAGCCACCACGGCACAATTCCATAAGTATTAAGTGTATCTTCAGAATACTTCGCTACTGCATCTTCCCATTTTCTGGGCAGATCCGGGTAAGGATAATTGCCATAGCGGTCAATATCAATATAGTGCCTTGGGCCTTCTTCGGGTACGGCATATCTTCTTTTGTCAGGGTCTACTGCATGTTCAGACAGAAAATCAATTTGCGGCTTGAATAAAACCATCATTTCCGGGGGAAGAAGAAATACCGCATGATAGTTGATTTTGCGATGGCCATAGAAGCCCCAGCAAAAACTTTTGATGGAAAACAGAATAGTAATGATAAGTAGCAACGATTTCTTCATGCAAACTATTCAATGGATAAGGCTAAACGGGTATGAAATTAATGTTTTTGTTCCTGATCTGCATCTTCTGCTTCGAGGTCTACCACACCACCTGTTACAGCATACTTCATTGCCTCGCCGGAGGTAATGTGCTCTATCTTTTTTACTTTCTCTCTTGGTAGTATATAGAGCTGACCCGCAAAATTGTAAGCCTGCGGAACATATACTGCCACTTTATCTGCACCCATATCAAATTTTGCCATCTCTTCATCCGTAAGAAAACCTACTATCCAGACCTCATCAGAAAAAACGTTGGCCAGCACGGCTTTATTGAACTTTCGTTTATTGCCTGCAAAAGCTTCAAAAAAATCCCGGGTGCTGGTATAGATGAATTTTATACCGGGTGTTTTTTCCAGCCACCTGTCAAACAGGTTGAATAATCTTGATTGAATAAAAAAGGAACTGAGGTAGCCAATTAAAATGACCGCTGTGATGATGACTACAAAACCTAATCCATAATTTTTTACTTCGTGGCCGATAACCCTGCCCTGAGCATCCTTAATCGGCTCACGGAAAATAGGCAGCCAGTTATCTACTGTGGATACAACCCAATAAATGGCGTAGATAGTAATAGCAAGCGGAGCAATGATCAATAACCCCTGCAGAAAATATTGAACTACTTTCTTAAACCGGAAAGGTTCTTTTGGCAAATAAGAACGCAGGGAAAAACGATTGTTCATGGATTAAATGTACGATAAACCAGTATCACCTATTAAATCATTGTAAACCATTGTCAAGTGATAATTGCTGGCTTACATTTCCCGGTGCAGTTGGCAACGGGCACTGATCATTATTCATGATAAATGGTAAAAAAAAATGATGGAAACTTTGGTTACGAAAAAAGTTTCCATAGTTTTGCCCCTCAATTTTAGAAATGGAAGTTCGTGACAGAATAATCGAGAAAGCCGATGAGCTGTTCATGCAGTTCGGGATCCGTTCTGTTTCCATGGATGATATTGCCAACGGGCTGGGTATGAGCAAAAAAACATTGTACCAGCATTTTGCCGATAAGGATGCGCTGGTAGAAGCCGTAGTGGATCTGCATATTATCAAAACAAAAGAGGACTGTGGCAATTGTAGGAATTATGCCAAGGATGCCATACATGAAATTTTTAATACTATGGAATTGCTGATGGAGGAATTCAGCAATATGAACCCAATGGTATTGTACGACCTGGAAAAATTTCATTTTAAGGCCTACCAGAAATTCAGGGAACACAAAGACAGTTATCTGCAAAGTATTGTACGCAATAACCTTGAATGGGGTATAAAGGATGAGTTGTACCGTGCAGACCTGAATATTGATATTATTTCAAAATACAGGATGGAATCCATGATGCTGCCCTTCAATGTGGCAGTATTTCCGCCCGGCAAATACCATGTGGCGGAAACGACCAGTATGATACTGGAATTATTTATTTATGGTGTAGCTACTTTAAAAGGCCATAAGATGATTCAGAAATATAAAGAACAACGTCAAAAAAATTAACCATGATGACCTTCAGAAAACCAACTTTTATTTTTTTTATCCTTGCCCTCTCCGTTTCTGGCATGGCCCGGGCACAGGGTGGTGGGAACAGCGATTCGGTAAAAATTACAAAGCATGAATTTTCAGTTCAGCAGGCGGTTGATTATGCTTTAAAGAATAATGTGAATGTAAAGAATGCACTGGAAGATGTGTTGTACCAGGAGCAGGTAAACAGGGAAGTGACTTCTAATGCTTACCCAAAAATCAATGCCAGCCTTGGAACGACGTATAACCCCAATGTTGCCACCCAGGTAATTCCCAATTTTATTTCTCCTTCTACTTACCAGGTGCTGGTGGATGAGGGTGTAAGGGATGGCAACGGCAATCCAATCCAGATGCCCGGTGATTTTGGTTTTATTGCTGCGCAGTTTGGAACAAAATACAGTGCAGTAGGGGCTATCAGCCTTTCACAAATTTTGTTTGACGGACAGGTGTTTGTTGGCCTGATGGCAAGGGATGCCACCATGCGTTTTGCCAGGAAGAAAGTGGAGGTAACAGAGGAAATGATCAAAGCAAATATTCACAAAGTTTATTACCAGCTGGTGGTAAGTAAAACGCAGGTGGAATTGCTGGAAGCAAATATTGAAAGACTGGAAAAATTATTAAAGGATACCCGGATCATTTATGAAAATGGTTTTGCTGAAAAGCTGGATGTAGATAAGCTGAACGTACAACTGACCAACCTGCAGACAGAAAAGCAAAAAGTATTGAACAGTATCTCTAATGGATACTATGGACTGAAAGTGCTGATGGGTATGCCGGTAAGGGATGAACTGGTGCTAACCGACAAACTTACTGATGAACAGATAAAGGAGGGGATACTGGAAAATAGTATTTATAAATATGAGGACAGGAAAGAATTTCAATATGCCCAGATAGGGAAAGAACTGAATGAGTATAATATCCGCAGGTACAAGCTGAGCCAGATACCGACTGTGTTGCTCAATGGCCAGTACGCAAAAAATGCACAGCGTAACAAATGGAATTTTTTTGGAAAAGGCGACTGGTTTACCATTTCCAATATTAGCCTGAATATCAACATTCCCATCTTCAACGGGTTTTATACAAAATCAAAAATTCAGCAGACTAAAATACAGTTACGCCAGACAGAGAACCAGATTGAAGCCCTAAAGCTGACGATTGATAATGAAGTGGAGACTTCAAAGAACAATTTCCGTTCAGCTATTGCCACAATGGATTTTCAGAAAAAGAATATGGAACTCGCAGAAAAAGTTTACCAGCAGACAAAAAAGAAATACGAAGTAGGAACAGGTTCACAAACAGAGATCAATGCTGCACAGGTGGAACTGAAAACGGCACAAACAAGCTATATAACCGCTTTATATGATGCGATCATTGCTAAGATCGATTATATGAAAGCAACTGGAAAATTATAAATCAATAACCATGACCAATAAAAACAACAGTATGAATAATATTATGAAAGTATCGGCAGCTGTTTTTTTCGCAGCTATACTGGCAGCCTGCGGTGGTGGCGCCAAGGATAAAAAAGGTGACCTGGGCGATCTTAAGACCAGGTTGGAGAAACTGAAAAAGCAAAAAAGTGAACTGGATGCGGATATCAAAAAGGTGGAAGATGAAATTGCCAAGGCCGATCCTGAAGCAGCGCAGCAGGTAAAAAGACTGGTGGCAGTGGACACAATCCGTGTCCAGGATTTTGCTCATTACATTGATCTGCAAGGTAAGGTATCCAACAGTGGTATCGGTTATGTGGCACCCAAAGGTGGTGGTGGAGTAGTAAGGGCTATTTATGTAAAAGTAGGCCAGAAAGTAGGGGCAGGCCAGGTAGTGGTAAAGCTGGATGATGCGCTTCAGCAACAAGGGTTGATTGCTGCGCAGCAATCAACCGGTCAGCTAAAGGCAAGATTGGCACAGGCTCAAACGATTTATGAACGTTACCAGAATCTCTGGAAGCAAAATATTGGTGCGGAAATAAATGTAATCAATGCAAAGGCAGATGTGGATGCAATCAGTGCACAACTAAGAGCAGCAGAGGCACAGGTAGCCCAGGCCCGTGAAGCGGTGAATATGACCAATGTAACTGCCGGAATGAGCGGAGTGGTAGAAGAAATTAATGTGCGGGTAGGTGAATTCTTTAGTGGTGCTACACAACAGGGAGGTCAGATTGTAATTGTAAACGCCACTTCACTAAAAGCCGAAGTGCCGGTGCCGGATAATTATGTGGCCAAAGTGAAAAAGGGAGGTAAGGTGCTGATTTCGGTTCCGGAAACAGGCAAACCTGCTTTTGAATCAGTGATCAGTGTGGTAGGTGCATCTATTAATGAGCAGACCCGTTCTTTTATGACAGAAGCAAAACTGCCTTCTGATCCATTGCTCAAGCCCAATCAAACAGCGATAATGAAAATACTTGATTACGAGGCAAAGGGAACTATTGCTGTACCGGTCAATGTTGTACAAAGTGATGAGAAAGGAAAATATGTATATGTAATGGAAAAATCAGGGGATAAAATGATAGCCCGTAAGAAAACGGTAAATGTGGGTGAAGTATACAACGGTATTATTGAAATTAAAAACGGATTAAGTGGTGGTGAAGTACTGATCACCGAAGGATACCAGTCAATTTATGATGGCCAGGCAATTACTACCGGTCAGTAGTCAGTTTTTGAGACGAGAACTATCAAATAATTATTTATGTCAGTTATTCAATCAGCAATAAAAAAATTCAAAGAATTTAAACCAACCAGCTGGGCTATTGACAACCGGGTAGCTGTCTATATACTGGCCATCATTATCTCTGCGATTGGTTTTCTCCAGTTCATTACGTTGCCTAAGGAACAGTTTCCGGATATTGTTGTGCCTACCATTTCTGTAACAACAATCTATGCAGGAAACTCAGCGAAGGATATTGAAAACCTGGTAACACAACCCATCGAAAAGGAATTAAAAGGCATCAGCGGCGCCAAGGTGAATAAGATACAGAGCATTTCACAGGCGGATTATAGCCTTATTGTAGTGGAGTTTGATACCGATGTGGAAACAGACATAGCCAAGCAAAAAGTAAAGGATGCTATCGACAGGGCTATGTCGGATCTTCCAAACGACCTGACTTCTGAACCCAATGTCCAGGAATTTGCATTCAGTGAAATTCCAATCATGTTTGTAAACATCAGTGGTGATTATGACGGTATGCAGCTGAAGCGGTATGCTGACAAAATGCAGGACAGGTTTGAAAGCCTGGGCGAAGTGAACCGGGCAGAAATTGTTGGTGCGCCGGAAAGAGAGATACAGGTAAATGTAGATCCATACAAACTTACTGCTGCAAGGGTTAGCCTGATGGATGTAGAGAATGCTATCAGCAGGGAAAACCATGATATCACAGGTGGTTTAATTGAAACAGGTAACATGAAGCGAACACTGAAAGTAAAGGGACAATTTACCAGTGTAAGTGATTTATACAATGTAATCGTACGCAGCAGTGCACAGGGGGCCTCCGTTTATCTGCGGGATGTGGCAGAACTAAAAGATACAGTGAAGGAAAAGGAAAGTTTTGCCCGCCTGGATGGAAAGAATGTGGTTACACTGAATATCGTTAAGCGTTCTGGTGAAAACCTGATTGACTGTGCTGATAAGGTGAAGGCCGAGGTTGAAAGCATGCAGAAATCAGGCGAGTTGCCTAAAAACCTCCGGGTTGAATTTACCGGCGATACCAGTAAGCAAACAAAAACCTCATTCACAGAGCTGATCAATACGATCATCATTGGTTTCTTATTGGTACTCATCATCCTGATGTTTTTTATGGGTGTTACCAATGCCTTCTTTGTGGCGTTGAGTGTGCCACTCTCCGTTTTTGTGGCATTTTTATTTATACCGCTTGTCAGCAGTATCTCCGGTATCAACATCACCCTAAACTTTATTGTGCTGTTTGCATTGTTATTCGGTTTGGGTATTATAGTGGACGATGCGATAGTGGTAATTGAGAACACTCACCGTATTTATGCCAACGGCAAGATCCCGATAGTACGAAGTGCGAAGGAAGCAGCCGGCGAAGTTTTTATACCGGTATTGGCCGGTACGGCCACTACACTGGCGCCATTTTTCCCGCTATTGCTCTGGAAGGGACTGATTGGAAAGTTTATGATCTATCTGCCCGTAGTACTGATCCTGACACTGGCGGCGTCATTGGTGGTGGCATTCTTTTTCAACCCGGTGTTTGCGGTGAGTTTTATGAAACCGGAAGGGAAAGAATTTGAAAAACCCAAACAGGCCGTTTTCAGGAATAAATGGTTTCTTACATCGCTTATTGGTGGATTGCTCTTGCAACTTCCCGGTTTTCATGGTACTGCCAACTTCCTGTTGCTGCTGGCGATTCTGATGGTATTCAATGCTTACGTACTGAATGATGTAATTCATAAATTTCAGAATAGTTTTCTGCCAAAACTAATGAACCGTTATGAGCGGCTGCTGAGATGGATACTGAAAGCAAAGAGGCCGGTATGGGCTTTTGTTTCCCTGTTTGGCCTGTTTATTATTTCATTATTGATGCTGGTGATCAGTATTGCCACTGGCAGAACGAAATCAACATTCTTCCCGAGCGGTGATCCCAATTTTGTGTATGTATACCTGAAAATGCCGGTTGGTACAGATGTACGGCATACAGACAGTGTATTGCATATACTGGAGCACCGGGTAGAAAAAGTGCTGGAAAAAGAAAAACCCGGAACACCCGGTGGCATTGTCGAGAGCATTATTACTAATGTGGCAGTGAACGCCAATAATCCAAGAGACAATAACAGGAGTGTGCAATCTCATCTTGGAAGGATACAGGTTTCGTTTGTAGAGTTTGAAAAAAGACATGGCAAGGAAACCAGGCCCTATATGGATAAAATCCGCGAAGTGGTTCAGGGAATACCCGGCACCAGTGTGGAAGTGGCGCAGGAAGATAACGGGCCTCCTACTGATCCCCCGGTTAACATTGAAGTGTCGGGAGATTATCTGGAAAATGTGACAAGGGTTGCCACAGACCTGTACAGGTTTTTAGACACCAATCGTGTAGAAGGAATTGAGAACCTGCAACCGGATGTTGACCTGTTTAACCCCGAAATCACTGTTAAAGTAGACAGGCAAAGAGCCACAATGGAGGGTTTGAGTACCGCACAAATTGGAATGGAACTGCGTACCGCCATCTTTGGTAAGGAAGTGAGCAAGATCAAGGACGGTGAGGACGAGTATAAAATTCAGTTGCGTTTCAAAGAAGACCTGCGCAAGAATGTTTCAGACCTGTTGAACATGCGGATCACTTTTATGGATATGAATACCATGCAGGTGAAATCATTGCCGCTCAGTTCAGTGGCTTCTGTTGACTATACAAATTCTCCCGGCGGTATTAACCGTAAGAATGTAAAACGGACTATTCAATTGCAAAGTAATGTGCTTGACCCAACAATGGTGGCGCCGATCAATGCGCAGCTGGAAACAAGGATCAAAGAATTCAAAGAAAAAAATGCAGTGCCTGCAGATGTCAATATCAAACTGAGCGGACAAAGTGAACAGGAAAGAGAGACACAGGCCTTTCTGGGTAAGGCTCTTTTGATAGCGTTGGGTCTTATCTTCTTCATACTGGTGCTGCAGTTCAACAGTATGAGCAAGCCATTCATTGTTTTGACGGAAATATTCTTCTCTATTATTGGTGTGTTCCTTGGTTATGCCCTTACAGGAATGACCGTGGCGACCATCATGATGGGAGTAGGTATTATCGGTCTTGCGGGTATAGTAATCAAGAACGGTATCCTGCTGATTGAATTTACAGATGAATTGCGCAGCCGTGGTATGCGAACCCGAGAAGCAGCCATCCAGGCAGGTAAGATCCGTATCATTCCTGTATTACTGACAGCAGTTGCAACGATATTGGGTTTGTTTCCGCTGGCCGTTGGTTTGAATATTGATTTTGCCGGTTTATTCCAGCATCTTCGTCCAAACCTGTTCTTTGGTGGTGATAGTGTTGTATTCTGGGGACCGCTGGCATGGACAATCATATTTGGCCTGATCTTCTCTTTCTTCCTGACGCTGGTAATGGTACCGAGTATGTACCTGATTGCAGAAAGACTGAAAAGACCTATGCAACAATTCTATGGCACCAAATATATTGCCCTGCTTGGGTTTGCCGGACCCTTCTTCTTCATATTTGTTGGTATCATGTACCTGGTAAGAAGAATTCAGGGTAAAAAAGTATGGCTGGGCAAGCTAAAGCCCGCAGCGAAAACGGCTTAAAGATTGTCTGAAATGTGTGGTTGGTTTTGGTTATGAAAAAGCGGCTCTGTGGTTGGAGCCGCTTTATTTTTTTATGCTGTATAATTTTAGTTTAATAGAAATGTAGCGCTGATTTTTATTTCCAGCATTCTCAATGGGCTTGTATATACTTCCGCTACCTGGTGCTCATGCAGTTGTTGTGTGGACGCATTGATAAAAGTGATATTTAAAGGTTTTCCATCAGAGTCAACGGGAGGCTTATTGGCATCCACCAATTTCTTTGTGTTGATATAATTGAGGTTACCTCCCCGAATGTTATTTACACTCAGGTCAATCCATCCCCTGTTTTTCCTGCTATTTTTATTAAAGATACTCCAGTCAATTTGCAAACCTCCTCCGTAGCCGGTATAGATCGTTCCGTCTTTAATGATGTTTCGCTGGTCCAGGGGCGCACATCCTCCGGGTTCGTGGGGGTCTTCAACAAAAATGTTACTGTAGAAACTTGTATAGCCTGTTTTTCCGTTGAGGTAAGGTGTAACCGATTTATTTCGCAGCAGGTCTATCCTTGTTTGCAGGCCTCCCTGCACCACCATGCTGCTGTAAAAAACATCTGTTCGGGTAATGTCACCGTTTGAGAAAGTAAATGTTTGTTCCTTTCTGGTACTGGCATACATGCCCCAGCCAAAATCGGCACCTAATTGTACACGGTCCATTTTACCCGGTAACCGGTACAATCCGCTCAGGGCAAGGCTATGAACAGCCCTGATATTTTTTTTCATTTCCTGCTTCGGTAAACTGAGTGAATAACCACTGCTCAGGTAAAACTGGGCAGAAGAGAAAATACTGATAGTAAGAAAAAGAAGAGTGTAGATAAGCTTCATATTACAAGGTTTTTTTCTTTAAATAACAACAAATTCCGCAAAGGTTCAGAGCTTAGATTGTTAAAAAGTAAAAAATACCCACTGGCCGGTATAAGCAAGACATAAAAAAACCGCCACCAGGTGGTGACGGTTTGCGGTTTATTCACTATTTATTTTAGAAAGCTTTTTTCTGTACAGGCTTTCCATCTACATCCAGTTCAATTACTTCATACCCTGTTTTCTTTACTCCTTCAATGATCTTGGCTTTATCACCTACCAGCAGGATATTCATTTTCTCCGGGTTCAGCATTTTTTTGGATATCGCATCTACCTGCTGTTTGGTCAGGTTGGCGAGTATCTTGTTTTGCTGATCCA
>CAYPBW010000049.1:0-17458 GCA_964409055.1 uncultured Chitinophaga sp.
GAAGACCGGCTCCTTCCGGCAAAATATCGGGGGTGTGACTTACATTCTGCAATAATGCTGCGGTAATATCTTCTTAAAAACAAGTTTGCTGTATAAAGAAAATCATATTCCGGTATGTACTAAATCATGTTGCCCGCAAAACGGTGTATCTACTTTTGATTAAACTCATAGTACTATGCCGCAGGATTTGCATGAGAATAATTGTCAGCCTGCATTTGTCTCTTTTTTGAGCAAGCTGATAATGGTTTTCTTTCCATTTTTATTTATCTCCTCCTTTTCATTTGCCCAGGGTTCTGAAAGCTATGGAAGCGGAATTAAACTGAACCTGAATACAGAAGGCACCCGTTATATCCGCTTTATTAACTGGGGGCAAATATGGTTGCGCAGCCAGCAAAATAATCCGGGTTCACTTATTAATGGGGAAGTAAAAAACAAAACATGGGATATAGGTGCAAGACGGCTAAGGGTCATTACCTATGCACAGATTTCTCCCCGCTATCTTATACTGGCACATGTTGGTATCAATAATCAGACATTTGCTACAGGAGGAGGATTTGGTTCCTCAGGGACAGGTCCATCAGGTGCCGGTAAGAAGCCGCAACTTTTTTTTCATGATGTTTGGAATGAGTACGCTGTAATACCTGCAAAAGATGCAAAGACCGGTAAAAACAATGAGTATAATCTCTACATTGGCGGAGGACTGCATTACTGGCTTGGTATCAGCCGCATGACTAGTGCCAGTACGCTTAATTTCCTTGCCATCGATGCTCCCATTTTCAACTGGCCGCTGATTGAAGTAAGTGACCAGTTTATGCGGCAGTTTGGATTTTATGCCAAGGGCAAACTGGGAAAGCTGAATTATTCCATGGCCGTAAACAAACCCTTTGCCACTAATAACACACCGGTTTATGATACCTGGAAAGGAAGAGTGGCTACAGATAATAATGGTGATCCAAAAGCATCCGTACAAGGGTATTTCGATTACCAGTTTTTGGACCAGGAAGCGAATGTATTGCCCTTTCGGGTAGGAAGTTATGTGGGAACCAAAAAGGTATTCAATATCGGTGCAGGTTTTTATCATAACAGTAATGCTACCAAAAGTGCGGATGCATCGGGTAACATTCAAAAACATGATATCAGTTTATTGGGTATCGACGCTTTTGCTGATCTGCCAGTTGGTAATAAATCAAAGAACATGGCCGTTACGGCTTACAGCGTTTTTTATAATTACAATTTCGGCCCCAACTACTGGCGCACCCTTGGCATTATGAACACTTCTACCGGCTTTGATCCTGCTATGGCCGTTGCCGACCGGACCATCAATGGACCCGGCGATGCAAGGATGTTCGTTGGGACCGGGAATATTTTCTACACACAGGCAGGGTTTTTATTGCCCAAAGGGAAATCCAATAAAATCAGGGTACAACCTTTTGCGGCATACACCTACAAGCAATTTGATATGCTCGATGAAGCCGGCAGTTATTTTGATGCAGGAAGTAACTTTTTTATTGACGGGCATAATGCCAAGATCACTGCACAATACAGCACCCGACCAGTTTATTACTTGCGCAACGGGCAAAGGCTTAAGGATGGTACAAAAGCAGAATTCTTATTGCAGCTGCAGGTTTATCTGTGACATGCATTTTTGGTCTGAACTTGCTAAGTTTTGTCTTCTTTGAGATGATGTTTATGGTGAACTGACCTGATGGATAAATTGCAGATAAGCCCAATCGCCAGTAATCCCGCCATTACATACATGGTCATAGAGTAAACCTGGGCCTTGGGAAGTTTATTGACTTCAATCTGGTATTGCCGCATATAATTAATGAGCACAGGTCCTAGTATGGCAGCCATGCTCCATGCCAGCAGTAAGCGGCCGTGAATGGCGCCCACTTGTTTGGTACCGTATAAATCTCTTAAATAAGCCGGCACTGTAGCAAAACCTCCTCCGTACATACTCATAATAATTGCGAATGCAGCGATAAACAATACCACTGAACCGGAAGCGCCGATAGAAGGAATGGCAGCATATAGAATTATTCCCAGGGAAAAGAAGATGATATAGGTATTTTTCCTGCCGATAGTATCAGAAAGAGAGGACCAGAAGAAACGGCCAAGCATATTAAATAGACTCAGCAGCATCACAAACTTTGCAGCTTCAGAAGCGTCAATCGCTTTGGCAGCGCCTACCGATTCAACCGAAAATAGTTCCTGTATCATTACTGATGCCTGGCCCAGCACACCAATACCGGCGGTTACATTCAGCATCAATACAAAAAACAGGAAATAGAATTGCGGGGTTTTAATGGCATCATCTGCTAAGACATGTGCATGGGTTACCATTTTTTTAGCCTTCAGCTTTGCCGGATCAAAATTTTTGGGCTTCCAGTTATCAGGCGGCACCCTTACGATGATGGCGCCAATCATCATTACCAAAAAGTAAATAATGCCCATTACGAGGAATGTTTGTGCCACACCTGTTGAAGTTTCACTCCGGAACTGTTTCATCAGGTAAACGGACAGGGGAGAAGCGATCATGCCGCCACCACCAAAACCCATAATAGCCATACCCGTTGCCATGCCAGGTCTGTCAGGAAACCATTTGATCAGGGTGGATACAGGAGAAATATATCCTAAACCAAGTCCGATGCCGCCGATAACACCTGATCCAAGGTATAATAGCCAGATCTGGTGGAACTGTACACCTAAGGATGAAATCAGGAACCCGCTGGAAAAACAAATGGCCGAAGCAAACATTGCCATCCTGGGTCCGACCCTTTCCATCCACTTGCCAAAAGTGGCGGCAGAAGCTCCGAGGAAGAACAATGCAATGCTGAATATCCAGCCCAGCGTAGTCAGTTCCCAATCTTCAGGAGCAGATTCTTTGATACCTATAATTTTTGTCAGCGGTTGATTAAAGACACTAAATGCATAAATCTGCCCTATACACAGATGGATGGATAGGGCGGCAATAGGAACCTTCCAGCGGTTATAACCGGCAGGGGCAATCGTTTTTTCCCTTGACAAAAAAGACATTTTCGTTGGTTTGGTGGCACAAAATAGAAGTTGTGTTCCTCTGTCAGGATGATTTTCAGCATGTGAGCGGCAGCTTTTGGTCAGGTGAGAGCAGGTTATCGGGCAATCAATATCATTGTTCTGAGAGATTGCTGCTACTAATTTTGATACAGGAGGTGTAAAATGTTAGCATTCAGAATAGCAGCTGTACTGCTTCAATGGATGATCGTGGTTATCTCCGTGACATGTACAAATAGTGAAACTACTCCGGCACCGGTACAGTTTAAATATGAACAGTTCAAAGATTCAGTATTAAGGAACAGTAAGGATACTGTGCCTGATGCTACCAATATATTCGATGCTTCTTCCTTTACACCCGGTAAGGATTCCGTTAATCTGCTGCTTGAAAGAATTGACACCATGTGGAAAAGGCAGGCAGCCCTGCTGGCAAGGCTTGATACAATGAAAAAGGGAATTAAACAGGGACCCGGATTTTCTGAAGAGGAAAAAGCGATTATCCAGGAAAATATCAGGATGGTTGATTCCTTTTTACTTTCAAGAGATTCATCTGGCAACATTTATTGCAAGGAAAAAGATTGCATGGTTTATGCCGAGATTGACAAGTCAAAGCAACTGCTTTATCTCTACATATTCGGTGAACTAAAAGATACTTTTAAAGTTTCTACAGGTAAAGGAAAGAAATACGAAACACCTGAAATGAGCCGGCACCCGGAAGGACCTGTTCTTACAAAATATACCTCCAAAAAATTTCCGGGAGGAAATTACATGGGCTTGGGCAACATGCCCTATGCTGTATTTATTAGTAATGGATATGCCATTCATGGTACCACACCGGGTAATTATTCCAAACTGGGAAACAGGGCATCGCATGGATGCATCCGGCTTCATCCTGACAATGCAAAAGTATTTAATGCACTGGTCAAGACAGTAGGCTTAAAGCAAACCTGGGTTAGTGTAAAAGATTCTTTACTATGATTTGTAATTTGAAAAAAGTTATCTCATCTGATACAGGATTGCTCCAAAAAAATAAAAGCGCTAAGCCTTGAAGTAGTCTGATACTTCCTGACTTAGCACCTTCCTGATAAACTGATTTCTTTTGACCTGAACTTTTAATAGCTGGTTTTTTCAGTTATGGATGTAAACCATGTGCTGTCTTTTTGCCAAATGTTCTTACATAATTTACAATATCACCTGGTATCCTTGTTTTACCAAAGCTGCCATCCATCGCATCCTGGTTGCCGGGCATTCTTTTCTTAAAAGCAGGCATTTCTTTATGACCTGAATAAATCTTGAATAACAATGCACCATCAGACTGCTTCTGAAATGCCTCTGTTGTAAAATCTGTGGGGGATTGATCAAGTTTTAAAGCCCTTTTACCGGAACCTTTTCCATCGGTTCCGTGACAGGACAGGCAGAAATAATTATACAGTTCTTTTCCCGAAGCAATCGAAGCTTCATCGGCCGGTACGGGGTTCTTTAATTTTTCATACTTCTCGGGAACTTTCCAGGGATCTTCCTTAACAATAACGCTGCGGAATGAGAGGGTAGTTGTAATAAATGCAACCACACCCAGCAATACGATTATCTTTTTCATGTTGATTACTTGAGTGGTTACTGAATTGAATGCTTTCTAAATTACAACCGGTCTATACACGAATACAATGATTGCAGTCATCAAAAACTAAAATGTTTAAACATTTACGTAAAATTTTTTTTCCGGGAAATATAAAAGAAACAGCAGTGTCTCATTTGACAGCGTTATGACAAATAACTTGTCAAAGTTCAAACTCCCATGCTGTTTGGTAACTGCCGTTTTTCTCTACATAAGTGAGAAACTCGTTGTAGAACTTATCGGCTCCAATCGTTGCACTGTCGCCAATTACGATAAGTTGTTCTTTGGCCCTTGTGATCGCAACGTTCATGCGGCGGTAATCTTTTAAGAAACCAATATCACCCTCATCATTACTTCTGACCAATGAAACAATGATATTTTCCTGTTCCTGTCCCTGGAAACTATCAATAGTACTGCAGCGAAGCCCTGCGGGTAAAATATCCTTTGCTGCTGCGACCTGCCCTGAATAGGGGGATATAAATGCAGCGGAAGCAGTTTTGAAATTATTTTGTTCAAGTACTTGCCTCGTTATATTGAGTTCTCCCTCATTTTGTAAACTAATTCCGTCCGGCCCATGCTTTTCATGATACCCTGTACCGGCCGTGTCAATAAAAGTGATATGAGTGCCGGTGTCATGCAAATGTTCGGCAGTATGCAAAAGACTATTATAAAAATACTGGCTGCTGAATCCGGCAATTGTTTTCCGCATCCTGTATTGTGTGTTCAATAAATAAACTTCCGGTACATGCCGGATAGCTACTTCCAGTATGGAATTATTCAGCCCCAGAACGGCGGCTTCATTACTTAAAACCGTTGGGGGTAGTTGCCAGTGATCACCCGCCAGCACAATTCTTTCAGCAAAGGGAAAAATGCACCAGGCCAATGGTTCTATGCATTGACCTGCCTCATCAATAAACAGGGAATGAAAGTGCTGTTTATTCAAACCGGCATCATGAAGACCGATAGGTGTTCCGGTAATCACTTCTGCTTCTGTCAATAATTTTTCCTCATTGTAAGCCTGGATTTTCTTTATTTCTGCCCGGATACTTTTCACTTCTTTGAACAACAGATTTCTTTGCTCTCTTTCTGCCTTACCAAAACTCCGTTTGTATTTCAAAGCCATTCGGCGAAATTCTTCTGCCCGTATTTTCAGTTGCTTTATTTCTTTCTGGGCATTTCCATTTGCCAGCTTGCCCTCGGGAGTGTGGCGGAAAATTTCCGGGTCTACTTTACTGGTATTACCTACCCGTAATAATTTTATTCCTTTCTTCAGCAGCGCTTTTGCGATATTGTCTACAGCCGTATTGCTGGGTGCAGCCACGATTACTTTCTCACCCCTTTTCACCAGTTGAGAAATGCCTTCTGCAAGGGTTGTTGTTTTTCCGGTTCCCGGGGGGCCATGTACAATTGTGAATGGATGAGCTTTCAGTATTGCTGCAACCGCCTGCTGCTGGCTTAGATTTAGTTTTGTAGTACTCAGATCAACAGCATTCTCAAATGTTTGTTCTGATCTTTCATTGATCCCCGTTTCTTTTCCGTCATGAAGTTGTTCAAACAGCCTGAATAAAGGTTTATTAGTTTCTATATCAGTCACCACTTTTTTCATGATACTATTAGTCCGGGTATCCGGTGCCAGTTTTATACCTACTCCGTCATCCTCTATCCAGTCAGGAAAATCAGGAGCAAACAGCCTGAATTCGCCATTCTTTCCGTCCAGGCTAAGCAAAAGACCTTTCACAGGTTCTTCCCCGGCCACAAAACATTCAATAGCCACTCCGTCCCTGAATAAACTGGCTTCAGGAGAAAATGGCAGTTTAAAACTTATTTCAGGGTAATCGGCATAGCCGAAATTCTTGCGGGTAACAATAATGGGGTGCAGGGCAAGGCCTTCACTCCTGAGTTGCTTCAGGCTATGTTGCTGATCCAGTTTGTAGCGATTGGCTTCTTCTTTTTCTTCCAGTTCTATACATTTCAGCAATTTCAGGATATGAGGATGCATAGCGGGCAAGATAATTAACCATTTGTTATCTTTTTTTGGAATTCTTCCATAGTTGTCGTACAATTATACACTAAAATAAAAACTACTATGTACTCCAAAGTCACCAAAACTGCACTGCAGTTCATTATGTCAGTATTAATGCTGACAGTAATTGTTACAGCCTGTAACAACAAAAAAGACGAAGAGAAAAAAGATGAACCGGCAAAGGACACCACTACTGCACCGGCTCCAACGCCTGCACCCACTCCGGCTGATACTACCAAGGTGCCTGATACCGCAGACACAAAACCGGTGAAGACTCCTGATTAAGGCTTTTGCAGAAAGATGTTGCTATCGTTTCGGCTTTTCCGGCTTAACCGGATTTTCAGCCGGAACGATTTTTTTTGCTTCAATGGCAGGCTTTGCATGTTGCTTCCCATGCCGGTGATGCAGTAGCTTGTGTATAAACCAGTGTTCCAGCTTGTGATGCATCGGTATCAGTATGGCAGCAATACCTACAAAAATGATGATCTCGTAAACAGGAGTATGATGCGTAAGTCTTGCAACAGTAGGGTGTAATAAGAGAGTAAGGTATTCAAAGAGGAAAAGCAGTGATAAAATACCCAGCAAACGTATAAGCTTTACCGATACATTGATCCGGCTGAGAAAAAGAGTCAGCAGGAAAAAACCCGGGATAAAAATGGCGATAAGCAACATCTGTAATTGCTGCATTCTTTCTGCCTGTGCAATTCTCCTGTTTTCTTCCAGTTCGAGTTGCCGAAACTGTTCATTACTGGATATTACCTGCATCTCCCTGATCTTGCTTCTGCTGTTCACGGAATCATTCAGGTTTTTTACATAACTGACATAGGTAAAGGCGCTGTCAATACTATTGACTTTACGGTAATGTTCAGTCAGAAATTCTGCAGCCTCGAGCTCCTTCGATAAAAACCCATCTGCCCTGGCAATGGTTAACGAATAACCGGCATACCAGGCGGCTGAGTCATATTTTTTTGTTTTCTCGTAAAGATTGGCAAGTCCAAGCATGGCTTCGCATAGAATTTCATCATCATTGGCTTCGGTCAGGTAGCCAATCGCTTTTTTATAGTTATATAAAGATTGCTCATTATTCCCCATTTTCAGGTAGCTGTGGCCGAGCCCAGTCATGGAAGTGCCTACCAGGTCAATATCATCCAGGTCTTTTGCCAGTTCCAGCGATCGGCTGAAATAGCTGAATGCCGAATCTGAAATATCCAGCCTGTTGTATGCATCGCCAATATTCAGCGCAGCATAATAACGCAGGTCTTCTACTTTGTTTTGCTGAATAATTGAATCTGCTTTTGAATAGTAGCTAAGAGCATTTCTGTAATCTTCCTGAAGAACATATACCACCCCAATATTCATCAGCACACTGGCCATATTGCGGGGATTATTTCTTTTTTCTTCCAGTTGTAGTTTTTCAAGGTTCAGCTCCAGTGCCCTCGGGTAATTCCCGATTTTCACAAAGGTGTTAGCCAAAATCCCCAGCGAACGGGATTCACCTTCCTTGTAGTCAATTTTTCGGGCAAGGTATAAAGCCTTTTGAGAAAGCCGCAGGGCAGAATCCGGGTTATAAACACCAATGTCCCTTGCCAGTTGCCACATGTATTTTACCCTGCTGGTATCGTCTTTGGCTGTTGACAACAAACGGGAAAGACTGTCGACTTTCGTTTTTTGACAAAACAAAATGCAGGGTGATAAAAGCATCAGGACGAATAAACATCCGGCTATGAAATGCCATTTACGATATAAGCTGGTAAGCATTGGTTTCTTCTGTTCTCTGCGATCTAATTTACCCATATTAAATGGTTTCGCACTGAAAACTATTTTTTATTGGTTTTGTTTAATATCAAGAAGAAAAAACTGACAAAAATTTGATACTGTGTCCAGTTGGAATCATGAATTCAACTTACACAGGTCATTATTTGTGAAAACAGGCCCGCTTAATTTGAAGCCAAATAAAGTGAATATGCTTTATGCTGGCGGATTTATTGTTTGTGCTGTTGTAATCTTCTTTGCGGGTAAAAAGCTTTCCTATTATGGAGACCTGCTGGCGGAAAAAACTGGTCTTAGCAAAGGATGGATCGGTTTGATATTGATGGCATCTGTAACTTCTTTGCCGGAATTAATGGTTGGATTGAGCTCGGTAGCCATTGTTGAGTCTGCAGACCTTGCAGTAGGAGATATTTTAGGGAGTTGTGCTTTCAATTTGGGCATCTTAGCGATGATGGATGCATTTGTTCCAAAACGCAAACCGCTTCTTGGACTTGCATCGCCATCTCATATGCTAAATGCCGGCCTGGGTATTTTGATGATGACCCTTGTTGGGTTTGCCTTTTTTGTACCCAACGGATTTACTATAGTTCCATGGATTAGTATAATGAGTATTGTTTTTTTTCTTGTTTATTTAATAGCAGTAAGAATTATTTATAATAATGAAAGGTATCATCAGCAACAACACAACAATATTGAAAATACATCTCATACTGGCTTACAGGCTATAACATTGAGAAAGATCGTTTTGAAATATGCAGCTTTCGCTTTGATTATTATTTTTGCGGCGTTAGCCCTTCCGTTCTTTGCTGATCATATTGCAGAGCAAACAGGGCTGGGAAAAAGCTTCGTGGGAACATTCATGCTGGCTGTTTCTACTTCGCTTCCTGAAATAGCAGTTTCAATTGCTGCAGTCAGGCTGGGGTCTATAGATATGTCTGTAGGTAATTTGTTAGGCAGCAATATTTTCAATATTCTCATTTTGGCAATTGATGATCTCTTTTACCGGAAAGGAGTGCTGCTGGAAGATGCATCCGGTTCTCATATCTTCTCAGTGCTAAGCACAATTATGATGTCAGCAGTAGTAGTAATAGGTCTTAGCTACCATGCAAAAGGCAAACGATTTTGGTTGGCGTGGGATGCCCTGGTTATTTTCCTGATTTATGTAATTAATCTCGTTATTCTGTTCAGACTTTCAAGTTAAAAATTATGAAATGGCATTGTCTTGGCATTAAAGAAATTCAAACGGTTACCGGCTCTGACTCTTCAGGATTGACAGAAGACAAAGTGCTGCAGAAGCAAGCCGAAATTGGTTTGAACGTACTGGAAGAAAAAAAGAAAAAACCGGCATGGTTACTTTTCCTGGGCCAGTTTACCGACTTCATGATCCTGATCCTGCTGGCTGCTGCTGTTATTGCAGGTATCGTAGGCGATCTCACCGACACAATCATTATTGTTGTTATTGTATTGCTGAATGCTGTAGTGGGTTTTATCCAGGAATACAAAGCAGAAAAGGCCATGGATGCACTCAAGAAGATTGCCGCACTACAGGCAAAAGTCATCCGGAATAACCAGGTTCAGACTATTGACGCAGCAGAACTGGTACCGGGTGATATTGTACTCCTGGAAGCAGGCAATGTGGTGCCGGCTGATCTTCGCCTGATGGAAAGCCATAGCCTGCTGGTGGAAGAAGCAGCCCTGACAGGTGAATCCGTTCCGGTAGAAAAGAACACCCAGCAACTGGATGATCCTGAACTGCCCGTTGGAGACCGTATCAACATGGCCTTTAAAAGCACATTGATCACCAACGGAAGGGGAAGGGGAATAGTCATTGCCACCGGGATGCAAACCGAAATTGGTATGATTGCCCGCATGCTGCAGGAGGAAGAATCCGTTACGCCGCTGCAAAAAAGGATGAGCGACTTTGGTAAAAAGCTTTCCTACATCATCCTGCTCATCTGTGTGCTGTTGTTTGCAGTTGGGTTGCTGCGTGGAGAGCAGCCATTGAACATGTTGCTGATCTCTATCTCACTGGCGGTGGCCGCTATTCCTGAAGCACTGCCGGCATTGATTACTATCGCACTGGCAAGAGGTGCAAAAAGATTAGTAAAGAAAAATGCACTGGTCAGAAAACTGCCTGCGGTGGAAACGCTGGGTTCTGTTACGTTCATTTGTTCTGACAAAACCGGTACGCTTACGCAGAATAAAATGGAAGTCACCGACTGGTTTTCGCCGGCAGAAAATTCCTTTTTACACGAAAACATCAAATTCCTGGATGGGATGCTCGCACTGAATCATGATGTTAAAAAGACAAACGATAAAGGATTACAGGGTGATCCGACAGAGATTGCCATGGTCGAATACTTTATTGCCAATTATCCCGAAGAATGGATGATTCATATAAGGGCACATTTTCCAAGAGTTGCCGAACTGCCCTTTGATTCTGACCGAAAATGTATGACGACCGTTCATCAGCAGAAAGATCGTTTGCTGATAGTGGCCAAAGGTGCTGCCGAATCTATTGCGGAGAAACTCACTGACAAAAACGAAGCAAAGCAATTGCTGGAAAAAGCCGAGAACTGGGCCGCAAATGGTATCCGGGTCATCGCATTTGCGTACAAATGGGTGGATAAACTTCCGGAGCCATTTAGTTACGATGTGGTGGAGACCGATCTTTTATTTGCGGGGCTGGTGGGTATGATTGATCCGCCGAGGGAAGAAGCCAAACAGGCCATTGCTGAATGTAAGACCGCCGGTATCCGCCCTGTTATGATCACAGGCGACCACCCGGCCACTGCTGCCGCAATAGCTAAACAAATCGGCATCCTCACCGGCAAAGAACTGGTACTTACAGGAAGGGAAATGAAGCAAATGGATGCAGATGAATTTGAAAGTAAAGTGGAACAGGTGAGGGTTTATGCCCGGGTATCACCCGAGCAAAAACTCGGTATTATTAAATCCCTGCAGCGAAAAGGTCATTTTGTTTCCATGACTGGTGACGGAGTGAATGATGCACCCTCACTCAAATCAGCCAATATCGGTGTGGCCATGGGCATTAACGGTACCGATGTGAGTAAAGAAGCAGCACATATGATTTTGCTCGATGACAATTTTGCCACCATTGTAAAAGCTGTGAAAGAGGGCAGGAGGATCTATGATAATATCCGAAAGTTTGTAAAATACATCATGACCTGCAACGGGGCAGAGATATGGACATTGTTCCTGGCACCCCTGGTGGGCTTGCCGATACCCTTGTTGCCCATTCATATTTTATGGATCAATCTTGTTACAGACGGCCTGCCCGGACTGGCACTGGCAGGGGAGAAAGCAGAAAAAGATATCATGCAGCGGCCACCGAGAAAAACAGATGAAAGCCTTTTTGCAGAAGGAATCGCTTATCATATACTTTGGGTTGGCTTATTAATGGCGGGTGTTACCCTGGGTATGCAGGCATGGGCTATACAGGACGGAAATGCACATTGGCAGACGATGGTATTTACGGTGCTGTCCATTTCGCAACTGGGGCATGTACTGGCAATTCGCAGCGACAGGCAGTTTTTGTATAAGCAGGGTTTGTTCAGTAACCCGATGTTGCTGGGAGCCGTCTTGCTTACCTTGTTGTTGCAACTGGCCGTAATTTACCTGCCCTTTGCCAACCAGATTTTTAAAACAGAACCACTTTCCTTTAATGAATTGCTGATCTGCATCGGCGCATCTGCTATTGTATTTCATGCGGTGGAGGCAGAAAAATGGATCAAGCAACAAATCCGAAAAAAGAAAAATCTGTGATTAAATTGTAGTGACGGTTATCTTTGCCTTAACCAGTAATTAAATTATTCTATATGAGACTATTTTTTTCTGTCTTATTCTTTGTGTTGACCGGCACAGCAGTAAATGCCCAGTCAAAAACCGGCAAGATCGACTCTACTAAGAAAGTGATGACAGTAGAAGCCTCCTGCGGGCAGTGCAATTTTGGGTTAAAAGACAAAGGCTGCAGCCTGGCCGTTCGCCTCGATGGGAAAGCCTATTTTGTGGACGGTACTTCTATTGATGATCATGGTGATCCGCATTCGCATGATGGATTTTGTGAGGCTATCCGTAAAGCAGATGTGCAAGGTGAAGTCGTGAACAACCGTTTCAAAGTAACGTATTTCAAACTGCTGCCGCAACCGGCAAAAAAAGACTAATTGCTTCAATTGATCATAAAGAAAAGGGCTGATAAATTATCAGCCCTTTTCTTGTTAAGGAGTGATTCAACTAGAAACTATAGTTAATACCAAACATGATCAGGTCGGTGGTCATTTTGTAAGATACACTGCTGTTAGGAACAGCACCATAAGGATTGGAATGAGTCACCATCATGGGGCTTAGCATCGGGCCAGTAGTATTACCACTGCTGGTGCCATGGTGATAAACAGCATTCAATGTAAAACTCTTGCTGAATTCATAACCCAAACCCAACTGGAATGCATTTTTGATAACAGCAGTAGCTGGTACAGAAAACATGGCCAGGTCTTCATTGATCGGGTTGGCGCTGTAAGTGTAACCAATTCTTAAAGGAAGCTTTTTTACTCCTTTGTATTGTACGCCTGCAGATATTACAGAAATGTTTTCCCAGCCGAATCCTTTTACTGATGCGGTGGATGTCCATCCTTTTGCTTCAAATCCTTCTGTTTTGGCGTAATTGACCAGCCGGTAATCCAGTGCCAGGTCAAAATCTTTTTGTGAATAGCCCACACCGGCTGAGAAGATAGCAGGATAATTCATTTTGAAGGTTACGCTGGGTGCTGCAGAACCATCAGCGTATTTGCTTTCGAATTCAAATTCTCCGAATGATTGTTCTGTTTTGTAAGAAATCCCAAACTTGAAGCCCATCCCTGAATTGTAAAACAAACCAAACTGACCGCCCACACCCAGTGCAGTGGCTTTATCACTGATGGGGTAACCTTTTGCAGGATCAGGTGAAGCTAGTGGATTGGGAGACAGTTCAAGCGAAGAGTAGTTAAATGTTGGCGCTACACCAACAGAGAACTTATCAGAAAGTTTATACGCATAGGTAAGGCCCACCTGCAGCAATTGGTAGTCTGATTCAATTTTTCCAAAACCACCCATACTTTGCGGCATGTTGATGGGGTTGCTGTTGCTTTCCGGGAATGTGACCCCAAAGCCGCTGATGCCAAAGGCAGAAATGCCAAATGTGCTTTTACTGTTCTTTTTGCCCCACACCATGGCAAGGGCAGGCATTACAGAAACACCCCGGTCATCTTTGGTAATACCGCTCATAGGGCCGCCGGGTGTAGGCACAGTGGAAGATAACTCCGGGGCAGAAAAGAACAGGCCTGCATTAGCCGAAAATATTTTTGAATCAAAAGCTGAAATGCCGGCCGGGTTCCAGTGCAGCGCTCCATTGATATCTAAAGGCTGACCGGTGGCAGCGCCGCCCATTGACATATTATTGGCGCCAATGCCCTGCATGATATGACCGGCTTGTGCAGCAATGAACAAAGGAAGCATCCCTGAAACAAAAAATGATAATAGCTTTTTCATATAAGTATGTTTTGATTAATTCCTGCTGATGCAGAAAACAGGTAAAGCTATTTTTGAAACAGGCAGGGCATCTGTAACTCTTATCACATTGAATGGAAATCAGTAACAAAACTGATAAAAAACAAAAAAGGCATGACCTGCGTCAGTTGAAAATCTGAATGGAATGCGGTTTTGACTTAGAATATTAGTAAACGGTTTTGAATAACTTAGCGGTTCAAATACTTCCCATGAATTTAACGGCACTGAAACATTTTTCTGTAAGAAATTTTTTCCTCATTTGTTTAGCATTCTGTACAACACTAACTTCTGCACAATCTTTAAGAGTAGAACCCATGAACTGGTGGGTGGGAATGAAAAATCCTTCACTGCAGCTGATGGTGCATGCAGCAGGAGTCGGCGAAACGATTCCTTCTTTAAATTACCCCGGTGTAACCATTAAGAAAATACACAAAGCCGATAGCAAAAATTACCTGTTCATTGACCTTGTTGTAGCAAAGAATACCAGGCCCGGTCGTTTTCCCATTCAGTTTAAAAAGGATGGTAAAGCTGTTTATACCTATGAGTACGAGTTACTGCAACGTAAACCCAATGCCAGCCGGCTAAAAGGCTTTACGGCAGCCGATGTCATTTATCTCATCACTCCCGACCGCTTTGCCAATGGCGATGCCAGTAATGATGTGGTGAGTACTATGCAGGAAAAAAGGATAGATCGTAAGAACGATTACGGCCGTCATGGTGGTGATATCCGCGGTATCATCAACAGTCTCGATTATATAGCCGGTATGGGCTTTACTGCGATCTGGCCCATGCCATTGCTGGAGAATGACATGAAACAATCTTCCTATCATGGCTATGCTATTACCGATTATTATAAAGTAGATCCCCGCTTCGGCACCATGGAAGAGTATAAGGAGCTGGCTGATAAATGCCGGCAAAAAGGATTGAAACTGGTTTTTGACGGTGTGGTAAATCATTGCGGTTCTCAATACTGGTGGATGAAAGATATGCCCTTTAAAAACTGGATCAACTATCCTGATTCACTTCGCATCACCAATCATCGCAGAACAGTAAACCAGGATATTTATGCGGCAGCGTCCGACAAAGAACTGATGGTAAGGGGCTGGTTTGTGGAGTCAATGCCCGATCTCAATCATTCCAATCCTTTTCTGGCTGAGTTTTTAATTCAGAATACCATCTGGTGGGCAGAAACACTAAGCCTTGGCGGTATCCGCCAGGATACCTATCCCTATTCACAAAAGAAATTCCTGGAGCAGTGGAGCTGCCGCATCGTAAATGAATACCCTCAGTTTAGTATTGTAGGCGAGGAATGGAGTACCAATCCGCTCATTGTTGGTTACTGGCAAAAAGGAAAAGCCAATACCACCGGCTACAATGGCTGTATGAAGAGCACCATGGATTTTCCCCTGCAGCAGGCCTTATGGCAATCACTGACCGAAACAGAGGCATGGGACAAAGGTATCGTAAAGCTATATGAAGCCCTCGCCAACGATTTTGTTTATGCCAACCCCAAAGACCTGCTTGTTTTTGGCGACAATCATGATATGAACCGCATCCTCACTTTTTTAAACAACGATGTGGACTTATTACAGATGGCCATGACATATATTTTAACCATCCGCGGCATACCGCAGGTGTATTATGGCACGGAGGTATTATTGGAAAACTCGGCCAAGCCCGGCGATCATGGTTTGATCCGCAGCGATTTTCCCGGCGGCTGGGAAGGGGATAAGGCCAATGCATTCACCGGTGCCGGTTTGTCGGCAGATCAGCAACGTATACAGGCATACCTGAAAAAACTACTGAACTGGAGAAAAGATAAAAAAGTGATACACGATGGCAGCACCCTTCATTTTGCACCATCCAACGGAATTTATGTGTACTTCCGTTACAACAAGCAGGAGAAAGTAATGGTAGTGCTGAACAAGAACAACAAGGAAGCAGAGCTTTCTGCCGGCCGCTTCAGTGAGATATTGAAGGGGCATCAACAGGCAGTAAATGTGCTGACGGGTGAACAGGTTTCTTTGCAGCACAACATTACCCTGCCTGCCAGGTCTGCAACGGTTTGGGAGATCAGGTAGTCTTACCCGGGTGAATACCCTGTTGACGGTATAGGCTTAAACCTTAATACTTTTAGCTTCGCAAGAAAACAAATGATGAACTACAAAGGCCTTCTTGTATTTTTTCTGCTGGCAATCACTTCCTCCTCTTTTGCACAAACCGCAAAAGAACTCTATGAAGAAGGTTTGCAGCTTCGCAAAGATGGCAAGTCCAAAGAAGCCATTGAGCGGTTCAAAAGAGCTGTTGCGCTCAAGCCCGATTACACCGATGCCTATTATGAAATGGGCTGGTGCCAGAATGAAATAAAAGATTATTCCGGGGCCATAGCTTCACTTCGAAAAGCAAGACAGGAGTGGAGCGCTGTTGCCAAAGTGCATTTTGAACTGGGGTATGCTTTTGAAAAAAATGGGCAAAATGATTCTGCATTGATCTCTTATCAAAGATGCCTGGCTATCAACAATGATTATTCACTGGCATGGAAGCAACTGGGCTATATGGCTTACCAGAAAGATGATGTCAAATCTGCATTGGAACATTTTGCCAAATATGAAGCCGCTGCCAAATCACCCATCACCGATTACCTGTACTGGTACAGGAAGGGTTTTTGTTATAACGGGAATAAAGAGTACAGCAATGCCAAAACAGCCTTATTCAAATCACTGGAGTTTAAAAAAGATTACCTGAACACTTATCTCGAACTGGGATTTGCCTGTTCCCGGCTGAAGGAAGATGACATGGCCATTGGTTATTATAAAAAGGCAATAGAAACAGATCCGAACAGCCATATTCCTTACAACGGAATTGGTGAAGTGTACAGGGACAACAAAAAGGATTTTGCAGAAGCAATGGTATGGTACCAGAAAACATTAGCGCTGAACCCCAATGAACGAAAAGGAAATTTTGGTATGGGCTATTGCCTCAACGCCACAGGCAAATTTGCCGATGCCATTGACTACCTGAAAAAAGCCGTTGAAAATCAAAAAGACTATGTGGCAGCTTATGTAGAGCTTGGCTACAGCTATTACAAGATCAGTTACTACAAAGATGCACTGGCCAATTTGAATAAAGCCATCAGCCTGAACCCCAGCAATGAAAATGGCCGCTACTATGCCTGCCTGGTATATATCAGCCTGGGCGAAAAAAGCAATGCCCAGCGGATGGTGGATGAACTGAAAGGGTTATCATCCAGGCATGCCGCCGGGTTGCAGGAGAAAGTCAATAAGATGTAAGCTTGTATTAAAGGGTAATCACACTGTTGCTGCCGCCGTACACATTGGGTACTTCTTTATCAGCTTCCGGCTCGTTCAGCCATTCTTTCTGGTCTACCAGGTATTTGAATTCATGGGTGCTGTCTTTCGGCAGGTTTACATCAGCGCTGAAGCTGCCGTCTTTTT
>CAYPBW010000050.1:0-17401 GCA_964409055.1 uncultured Chitinophaga sp.
TACAGGCAATGACACCTGTTTCAATGAAATAAATAATTCTTTTACTTTACAGAAATTGGAAGAAATTATCAATGAACGTAAAAATAATCCATCCGGCACTTCTTACACCTCTTCCCTATTTGATAAGGGCATCAACAAAATAGCCCAGAAAGTTGGAGAAGAAGCTGTTGAACTGGTGATTGAAAGCAAAGACAATGACAAAGAAAAATTCATAGGAGAAGCCGCTGATTTATTATTCCACTACCTTATATTATTAAGTGCAAAAAATCATTCACTAAGCGATGTGGTGGATGAACTAGCCAGCCGCCACCATTGAAACAATTAATCTTAACAAGGAATGCTAACCTGCAATTTACATCCCTTTCCCGGCGATGAGTTTAAGTCCATTTTACCATTATAGAAACGGGTTCTTTCATAAATACTTGACAAGCCAACTCCTTTTCTGGTTCTTTGAGGATCAAATCCGATTCCATTATCAATTATAGTAAGCTCTGCTTTTTTATCCTTGCACTGAAGAAGGATTTCTACCTGTGATGCTTTACTGTACTTGAGAATATTTTTCACCTGCTCCTGCAGAATACGAAATATCGTAACTTTTTTGCCCGGGCTTAATATATCATTCTCATGGTCATGGGTAAACTTTATCTGGAGGGTGCCTGACAATTGAATATCCTCAATAAGTTGTTTGATATTTCCAACAAGACTATTCCCTTTCAATTGTGGAACCACAAGCTCCTTGGATAATTTTCTTATTTCCTCAATTGCAGTAAGGATATACTCTATGCTTTTTGACTTAAATATTTTTTCATCTTCAGTTACCGGGTTTAGCATGTCAACAAATAACTTGGTAGTTGAAAGCAGTTGGTTCACATTATCATGTAGTTCATGCCCAATGCGGGTTCTTTCTTTTTCCTGTACCCGTACGATGGTTTCAGACAATTCTTTTTGTTGCCTTAGTTTTTCCTCAAAAAGTTCATCCTCCATTTTTTTCACTTCCGTAATATCCTGCAGCGACCCGATCATCTTAACCGGCAAGCCATTTTCATAAACAATATACCCTTTGTCCCTCATGTGCTTATAGTGACCATCGGCACACTTGAAGCGATATTCCTCTTCCCATGACTGGTTGCCGCTATCGGTACTTTGTTTTACCTTATCACTTACCCTGTTCCTGTCTTCAGGATGAATGCTCCTTAACCACCAGGAAAGCCCTTTATGCTGATCCGCTTCGTACCCAATCATGTCCATCAAAGCATCATTACGAAACACTTTGCCTGTTTGCATATCCCATTCCCATATAGCGTCCGTAGTAGCCCTTGTTAGTAATAAAAGACGGTCATTAACTTCTCTCAATTTTTTTTCAGACTCGTACTTCTCCGTAAGATTGATAGCCTCGCCACCGAGTATTTTTTTTCCGGATAACCCTTCAATAAGAAAAATGTTAATAAAAAAAATAAACTCGGTTCCATTTGCCCATTTCACCTTCTCAGTAAAGCCAGACGCTTTTCCTGTTTCGATTACCTGTATGTGCTTTTCATACAAAGCTTTCGAGACAGATTCAGGCACCAGTTCCAGGATATTCCGGTTAACTGTTTCACCCTCTTTTAATCCGAAATAGGTATAAAAAGTATTATTTGCCTCAATAAGTGTGGCATCTTCATCTACTACCCATGCAAGATTGGGCGATTGCTTCATAAAGGCCCTGAAAACAGCTTTTCTATTTACCAGTTCAAGTAAAGTTCTTTTTTCCTCAGTTAAATCAATAACACTTGAAACGGCCGCATATGCAACTGATGTTTGTTTATTAATTAAAGGCTGAGAGGTGAAATGCATCCAGCGGGTTTCGCCATTGGCAAGACTAACCGCCAGTAACTGTGTTTCCCTTTTTCCACTTTTTAATGATCGCATGAAGGGAGTTTCATCGAATTTCACGTTTTCTCCTGTTTCTGTAGTAATATGCCACCTGTTGTCCCACAGGCTTCTGATATCTTTCAACTGATACAACCGTTCAAGAGTTGTGTCAAAAAGTTCGGCGGTTTTTTGATTTGAAGCAATTAACTCCCCATTAATATCATGAAAAAGCAAGGCTGCGTTAAGATTTTCAATCAGAACCTGGTAGTTTTCCTTTCCCAGCTGGTTAAACAATTCGAGCCTGTCATCAGAAAGCAGTTTTCTGCCACCACACAAAAATACTTTTTGACCTTTTAGCTCAATTGTATTGACGGCCCATTTCATCGGATGAAAGACTCCATTTTTGAGATATAATTCGGTAGAAACGGGTATGCCTTTAGTGGTCGATTCCAATATCTTCCTGAAGCTTTCCTGATTAACCGGATGAATAAGGTCAAAGAAATTAGTTTCTACCAGAGACGGATCAGGCAAAGCAAACTCTTTTTTCATCCTGGAGTTGGCTTTTACTATTTTTCCTTTACTACTAATGACTGACAGATAAGGCTTTTCCGCTTCAAGAGAACTGATTAGTTGTTTAACGGCATGCCACTGGGTTTTCATACTTCACATTTTATACTAATCTTTATTAATGTTGCAGGCTAAGCTGGTTTACAATATCAGGAACCAGTCCAAAATCTTCAGATTTATCGAGAAAATAATTGGCGCCCAATTCCATACATTGTTGCCGATAGTATGTATCTGCATGATTGGTGAGCATCAGCACAGTTGAAAATGTGTTTTCTGACCTGATCATTTTAAGTATCTCGAGGCCATTTTTGCCCGGAAGGTTTATATCGAGCAGAACTATATCCGGATTTACTTCTGCAAATAATCTTCTGGCTTCATCATAATTATTGGCTGCATAAATCTGGCGGGGAGAATCAGTTTCCTGTAATAAACTGATCATACGGTCAACGAAGTTCATATTGTCGTCAACAATGAGTATGACAGTGTCTTTTTCCATGAGTATAGAAATATAATTTTACACAAAATAATATGGAAAGACCATCCTGATTGTACGGGTATTGAGTAAAAGTATGTAGCCGGATTACTACAAAAAAGAGGTATTTTACTTGAGCTATATCAACTTGTTCTCAACAGCATACCTGGCCAACTCTGCATTACTTTTCATTTGCATTTTTTCCAGTATTCTGGACCTATAGGTACTTACCGTGGTGGCGCTTAACGATAGTTGTGTAGCAATTTCGGTAACAGTTTTTCCATTGGCCAGTAGTTTAAACACATCAAACTCCCGGTCAGACAGCAATTCATGAGGTTCGGATTTCTTGGCTGTATCTATTGCATCGGCCAGCTTTTCTGCAATACTTGGTGTAATAAATCGCTTACCCTTTCTTACTGTTTCTATTGCATTGACGAGGTTGTCATGAATTGTTTCCTTACCCAGGTAACCCGATGCACCAGCTTTAATGACACGAAGGGCATACTGGTCCTCAGGATACATGCTCATGATGAGAACAGGAAGTGCGGGATCAATTTGCCTGATCTGGTGTAAAGCATCCAATCCACTTCGGCCCGGCATATTCATATCGGTTATCACAATGTCCCATCCGCCTTCTACCACTTTTGCGACCAGGGTCTCTGCATCGCCGGCTTCTGCCACGTCGGCTGAGGGATATTGCTCCAGCAATATCTGCTTCATTCCTCTTCTAACAATAGCATGGTCATCAGCAATTAATATCCTGATCATACATTACGTATTCGTTAATGCTAAATTACAAGTTGATCGGAACACTCACAACTATTGTGGTTCCTTTTCCGGGAGTGGTAGTGATGGAATAATCTCCCCCCATCATGGATGAACGTTCCTGCATCCCAAGAATTCCCAATGTCTTCTTTGATTTCACTTTGGAGGTATCAAATCCGGCCCCATTATCTGCAATACTTAACCCCAGCATTTTGTCTTTGACTTCTGCTTTTACAATAACCTTCGTAGCGTTTGCGTGACGGGCAACATTGGTCAGCGATTCCTGGAAAATCCGGTATAAACCGGTCTTAATATTATCAGGGAGCTTTTCAGGCTCCTTGCCCGCTACCAAAGAGGTTTCTAATCCTGTTCTTTTACTAAAATCCTCCAAATGCCATTCCATAGCGGCAAATAACCCCATATCATCCAATAAACTTGGTCTCAATTCTGACGAAATTCTTCTTACAGTCCTTACCGTTCCGTCCAGCATAGTCAAAAGTTCTTTCATTTTAATTTTAAGCGGACTTTCATCGGAAGCTTCTATCTTTTTATTTAACCAGGCTACATCCATTTTGAGTACAGTCAACTGCTGACCTAATTCATCATGTATTTCCCTGGCAATATGGGCCCTTTCCTCTTCCCTTACTTTTTGCAGGTGGTCGGTTAAGGTACGAATAGCTTTATAAGATTCCTTTAGCTCTTCCTCTGCCTTGATACGATCTGTTAAGTCCCTGATTACAGAGAGAAAGCGTCCATCCGGCAACTGTTGAGAACGTACCTCGGTTTGTACAATGGTGCCATCCTTTTTGCGCATTGCTCTTTGCTTTACAGTAGACTTACCTGTCTTCAAAACATCATACTGCACAGGACGAACTTTAATTTCATCCTCTGTAAGTACATCCTTTAACGACATATGCTGCAACTCATCTCTTGTATAACCCAATAGATTTATGGCGCCTGTGTTAACATCCAATAGTCTTCCACTTGCATCATATAGCGCAATCGCATCTACTGCCTGTTCTACTAATGTCCGGTATTTCCTTTCGTTTCTAATCAGCTCTTCTTCAGTTTCCTTCTTATCTGTAATGTCCCTTGTAACAGCCAGCAGTGCTGTTATTTTACCTGCACCGTCCCTCATAGGAACAGCATGAGTTTCCATCCATCTGCGGGTTCCCTTTAAACCAGTTATACTAAACAATAGTTTTCCCGGATTGCCCTTGAAAACATCCTGACATAGATTGTCAAACGGAATACGGTATTCCTCGTTAATAATCCCCAGAACAGATTTGTTTTTTACCTGCTCTAAAGTGTCAGCTTCGATCATTGATAGTCCTGCCGGATTCATATCCAGCAATTGGCCTTTATCATCCAGCAGTTTTATACACTCAGGCTCACTATTGAAAATTGTTCTTAATCTGTTCTCACTTTCCTCTACTTCCTTTTGTGCCTTTAACACCTGTGTCATATCTACCATGGAACCGATCATTCGTGTAGCTATACCTGAACTGTTCCTTATGATATAGCCCCTGTCATAAATGTTGAGATAGCTTCCGTCATTTTTGCGATACCGGTATTCATCTGTCCAAAAATGCTGGTCACCTCCGATGGCTCCAAGAAATTTTTTCCTGACCCGTTCATAATCTTCGGGATGAAGCCGCTGATACCATTCATCAATAGTGGCAATTCCCGGAGACCTGGATACACCTGTAGTAGAATAATAATTATCATTCCACCAGAAAGTATTTTCGGCCATAAACCAGTCCCAAACTATATCGCTGGTTGCTTTTGAAACTATGTTAAATCTTTCTGTAGATTTCAACATTTCTTCCTCGGCCCTTTTTTGTTCGGTAATATCATCGCCATAGCCATATTCAATATCATACCCGCCTTCATCAGTTACTACATTTATTTTGGCAGCAATCCATCGAATAGTATTATCTGGCCTTATAATCCGGTATACAATACTTAGCTTTCGCTTTTGTGCAATAGTCTCGTATGCTTCAAATAAAGTTGCTTTGTCATCCGGATGAATAGAATTAATAAAATCGGCAGGATTATTATACAAATCATCACAAGATCTTGCCCATATCAATTCGTAGGAAGGACTTATATATAAAGTTTGTTTGTGTGTAACATCATTCACCCAGTATACACCAGAAATATTTTCAACCAGGTTTTTGAACCGTCTCCTTGATTTAATCAGTTCCTCTTCTGCCTTCTTACGTTCTGTTATATCCATCATTGCTCCCATGATCCTGATAGCTTTGCCCGAACTGCTCCTTACTATGTAACTTCTGTCATAAATAACCAGGTACTGGTCACCGGATAAAAATCTGTATTCAGTAATCCAGGCATTGATATTGGGATCGGCTATTGCTTTTTTCAGGTCTTTAAGTACAGTATCTCTTTCTTCTGGATGTATACGCTTTACCCATTCGGCCTGATCAGGTACCGGATCTTCGGTAGTAAGCCCATATAAACTCTGATGAGCATCACTTCCCCACAAATACCCTGTTTCAAGATTCCATTCCCAAATAGCATCATTGGTTGTTTTGGCAATCAGCTCAAATCGTTCATTTGAACTTCTTATTTCCAGCTCTGCCTGTTTCCTTTGACTGATATCCCTGATGAAAGCACAGAAAAATTCATTTGATCCCTGCTTGATATGAACAATACTTAATTCTACCGGAAACTCTTTGCCATTTTTGTTGATGGCAGTTATTTCTATAAGCTTGCCCAGCACTTTTTGCTGACCTGTTTTGAGGTAATTATTAACCCCATTATGGTGTGAGGACCGATAACGGGGAGGTATAATTGTATCTGAAAGTGACAGGCCAATAACTTCCTCCGCTTTCCAGCCAAATATTTTCTCTGCTTGTGGTGTCCAGATCGTAATAATACTCTTTGTATCAATACATACAATAGCATCCAGCGCAGAATTCATTATCAATCGCTGGGTTTCCTCGTTTACTCTTATCGCCTCTTCTGCCCTGATTCTATCTGTGATATCCATCATACTGCCCATCATTTTGACGGGCCTGCCCTGTTCATTACGGACTATATAACAGCGGTCATAAATGTCCCTGTATTCATTATCAGCAAAGCGAAACCTATATTCCGTAATGAATACATTACTATCAGATTCTAATGCCTCAGCCTGGCTTTGCTTCACCCTATCCCTTTCATCAGGGTGAATTCTTGCCAGCCACTCGTCAATGGAAGGAACAGGGTCGTTCAGGGTCAACCCATACATTAACTGGTGATTCTCATTTGCCCACATTTTTCCTGTCTGAAAATTCCATTCCCAAACAGAATCGTTGGTAGCTTTACCAATAAGGCTAAATCTTTCAAGTGATTCTCTAACCTGGTTATCAGCTAATTTTCGTTCTGTAATATCCTTTGTAATAACACATGCCCCTGTTATTTCATGCTTTGATCCCCTTACAGGAAGATAATTAACCTGTATCCATTTGGTTTCACCCTCAACGACGAGCTGAGCCTCATACTCCACTTCATTACCTTGAAATACTCTATCGAAATTGTTTTTAATGTAATCCAATCTTTCAGAAGGGACACATTCAAGTATTTTATAACCGGTCTTTACAGCTTTACCCCAGGCACGGGCAAGGTTAAACTCTGACGGCTTACTGATTAGTATTACTTCATAATCTTTATTGATGACATAGAATTCCCCCGCTGCACTGTTCAATACATGTTTTAACTTTTCCTCTTCCTTTTTTATTTCCTCTGTTTTCTCTTTTATTTTATCCGCCAGTTCCCTGTTAAATTTCAACAAAAGGTCAGATGCAAGTTTTCTTTGTGTAACATCCCTTATGACACACACATAACCGGTAGGTTTTTCTTCTTTATCATATAAATGCTTTATCGATATCAGTGTTTTTATCTCTTTCCCGTCTTTAGCGGAAAAGCTCATCTCAGTTTCAGAAGTGCCCTTTCGGCGCAGTTCATTTTTCACTTCCTCAGCTATCGACTGCAAAAATTCCGTAGATGTAAACTCCCGGAAGTTTAATCCAACCGCTTCCACTGCCTCATAGCCAAATATTTCTTCTGCCGCCGGGTTCCAGGTCAGGATGACCCCCTCCATATTAAGAGAGATAATAGCATCACCTGTTCTTTGAACCAGATTAGCAAGGTATAGTATCTCCTTTTCATCTTCTTCCCTTCTCTTCATTTCTATGCGAACCCGCCAATATAACAATACAAGCATCAGAATGAATACTACGCCAATTACAAGAATTGTAAGTACCAGATTATTGGCTGCTTTTTGTCTGCTATCATTGGATTCGTGTAATTTTTTAATGTCTTCGTCTTCGAAAGCATAAATGATCTGCCGGATACCATCCATAACTATCCTTCCCCGCCCTTCCTGTACTTGTTTGTTGGCAGCCTCCTTATCCTTGTTCTTCATATGGAAGATAGAGAGCTCTGCAAGATTGATTTTCTGGGTAATTAGCTGCAGGAGTGTATCATACCCGGATTGCCTTTCAGGATATAGACCGGACAATGATTTTATATCCAGCGTATCATTAGCAATTCTTTTTATTGCTACAAAATAAGGATAAAGGAATTCTTCCTTACCGGAAATCACATAGCCTCTTGTTGCAGTTTCAATATCCTGCATATCATCAAGAATCACTTCAAGTATACGCAGTGATTGCAATGATTCATTAACAATGGTTGTCTCCCGCTTTGCCATTTTCAGGTTGACTAAACCCAGCCATCCAAAAAATGTAATTACGACAAACGAAATAACAAGACCAAGGGTAATATTTCTGGTAGAGTAAATACGGCGCATTTCATTCCTTTTATAAGGATGAATGGTTAATCAATAACAGGGAAAGTGAATTCAGAGCCCCTGAGCATTGATAAAATTAACCAAAGCTGCTGTATTTTTCAGGTTAAGTTTTTTCAGGATATTGTACCGGTGTACTTCAACCGTTTTAAGCGAAATATCAAGCCGCAATGCTATTTCACGGGAAGACAAACCTTCTTTTATCAGTTTTACAATATCCAGCTCACGGCGGGACAATGCATTAAGATCTGGCTTGCCATTTTCTTCCTCCAATTCCTGCTGAGCAAGTATATTTTTAACTTCTTCACAGATGTATTTCTTGCCACCATTTACTTCTACAATCGCATTCATCAATTCGTCTTTGGATGAATTTTTTGTTACATAGCCCATAGCCCCGATCTGCATCATTTTCCGGGCATAGGCAGGCATGCTGTGCATAGAAATTCCGATTACTTTGGAGCCTGGTGAATACTGGCGAACCAGTTTGGTGGCTTCAAATCCGTTGACCGGTGACATATTAATGTCCATTAATACAATCCGGGGCTTTTTTTCTTTTGCCAATGAAACAAGCTCTTCTGCATCGCTGGTTTCACCTACAACCCTGAAGCGATCATCGCTGTTCAGAATAAAAGACCATGAATCCCTGATAAGTTTATGGTCATCGACGAGGAGGATGGTTATTTTGTCCATAGGAATAATTATTGGTGAATTAATCTGGATAGGTTCGTATAGAAATTTACGAATAAATCCTTATTCAATAGCAAAGGAAATAAGCAAATAGCATAGGAGTAAACGAAGAAAAACGAGATTAAGTACTTACCCTTAGTAAAAGGCCTAAAAAGGTGTTTTCTATGACATTGCTTGTGATTATTCAACTACAAAGGGAATAAAAAGCACAGCCATGCTTGATGCATGACTGTGCCTAAAAAGTGGAGGCGACCGGAATCGAACCGGTGTCCAAACATATTCTCCAAAAGCTTTCTACATGTTTATCCTGTTTTGTATTGTCGGGAAGCAACTGGAAACCGGCAACCGATTACTTCCTTAGCTGAATATTACTTGATCGGGTGGCACAGCCTGTACCCGCTGCATCTTGTTTTGTTTTGAGTCGGCGGCGGGGCATGGAAACAAGCGAACCGGCCCGGCGGCCCTAATGACTACTTAATCACTGATTAGGCAGCCATGGCATACTGAGTATTGCCATTTATGGTTTTCGTATTCAGATTTAACTGCTAATTACGCAACGCAGTACATGCTTACACTTTCAAAGACCTATGCTGTCAAAACCAAACGCCCCCATAAACGAAGTAAGAAGCTTGAAGTCAGAAGTACACTGCTCCAAATCTAATCTCTATTTTTTTATTTCAAACATAAACAACTCAATTTCATACTTCCAGCCTCCGCCTTCCGTCATCTGAAAACTGATGTCTAACTTCCTATTTCCCCCAGCCAAACCAATCGTTTCCGTTAGCGTATAACATTAATCCAAGTAATAAAATCATACCGGCTATTTGTGCATACTCCAGAAATTTTTCATTCGGCTTCCTGCGGGTTATCATTTCATATAAAGTAAACACTACATGGCCACCATCCAGGGCGGGTATAGGAAGCAGGTTCATAAAGGCAAGAACAATGGACAAAAATGCCGTAATGTTCCAGAAAGCCTCCCAGCTCCATGAAGTAGGGAATATTGAGCCCATGGCCTTAAATCCGCCTACACCTTTATAAGCTCCTGTTTTAGGATTTAAAATCTTCTTGAACTGATCAATATAAAACTGCAACTTCTCTCCTGCCTTTCTTACACCAGCCGGAAACGCTTCTAAAAAGGCATACTTCCTTTTATTTACAGCATATACCCCCAATGCTGCATATTGCGCATCTTCCAGGTAAGGTATCCCGATCTTTCCTTCTTCCGTTACTCTTGAATCTAATTTTATGATTTGTCCGTCCCGTTCAACCGAAAGCGAAACTTTCCCATTTTTATGCTGCTGCAATACTGCGGCTATTTCGTCATAAAACTGAATAGGTGTACTGTCAATAGCCACAATCCTGTCCATTTCCTGTAAACCGGCTTTTTTGCCGAAGGAAGTATCTTTTTTGTCATATTTACCAACATACGAAGGAATTCTTGGCGATAACAACATTCCCCTTTTCCTTTTGCTCTCAATCAGCTTTTCGATAAGATTAACAGGAAGCTCAATATCTTTTTTGACACCATTTCTTTCAAGGCTGATTGTCCTTCCCAATAAAATTTTGGCATTGAGGTCTTCATAGTTCCTGACAGTGTCACCATTAACAGTGATAATATTGTCGCCATTTTGAAGGCCAATTTCATTCATCAGGCTATCCGTTGTCCATATACCATATTTTAATGAAGACATCGGCGTTTTCTTTTCTCCCCATACCATCAAAATCATCGCATAAATAACAAAGGCTGTCAGTACATTCATAATCACACCTCCCAGCATTACAATCAGGCGCTGCCAGGCCGGTTTACTTCTGAATTCCCATGGCTGTGCCGGCTGTTTCATCGCTTCTTTGTCCATGCTTTCATCAATCATGCCTGCTATCTTCACATATCCGCCCAAAGGCAACCAGCCAATACCATATACCGTATCACCTACTTTCTTTTTTACCAATGCAAACCAGGGGTCAAAAAACAGGAAGAACTTTTCCACCCGGCACCTGAACCATCGTGCAGTAATATAGTGCCCGAATTCATGCAGTATTACCAGCAATGACAAAGCCAGTAACAGCTGCCCGGCCTGCAAGCCAACATTCGACCAATTGATAGCGAGTAAACTCATATTTCTGTATAAATAAAAAATCCTGAAGCTGTAAGCAGGTTCAGAATTCCGGTTTTATAATTTTATTATATCGGCGGCAAAGTTACGGGCCTCCCCGTCGCTGTCAAAATATTCCTCCAGCGTTGGGTGTTCAATAAAGGGAACCTGCTCCATTGTTTTTTCGATCACATTGGTCATATCCAGGAAATTGATGCGGTTTCGCAAAAAGGCAAATACAGCTATTTCATTGGCAGCATTCATAATACAAGGAAGATTGCCTCCCTTATAAAGGGCTTCCTGTGCCAACGCCAAATTTCTGAATGTTTTAACATCGGGTTCCTCAAATGTGAGGGTATTCACCTTTTTAAAATCATACCTCGGAAAATTATTGGGTATTCTTTTGGGAAATGCCAGTGCATATTGAATCGGCAGCTTCATATCGGGCAGTCCCATTTGAGCTTTTATACTTCCATCTTCGAACTGCACCATGCTGTGAATGATACTTTGCGGATGAATGACCACCTGCACTTGCTCCGGCTTAAGATTAAATAACCATTTAGCCTCAATCATCTCTAGCCCTTTATTCATCAGGGTGGCTGAGTCAATAGTTATCTTGGCGCCCATACTCCAGTTGGGGTGCTGCAGTGCATGTTCTCGTTTTACATTCACCAGGTAATTGGGCTTTCGGCCGATGAACGGACCGCCGGATGCTGTCAGTATGATTTTTTCAATCCTGTTTCTTGTTTCGCCAACGAGGCATTGAAAAATGGCCGAATGTTCTGAATCTACGGGTATGATGGGTACCCGGTTTTCCACTGCCTTTTTCATGATGATATCGCCGGCTACCACCAGGGTTTCCTTATTAGCCAGGGCAATAGCTTTACCATTTTCAATAGCCTTCAGGGTGGGTTTCAGGCCGGCATAACCTACAATAGCGGCGAGCATCAGATCATAGCAATCCATTGCTGCTACTTCTTCCAGGGCCTTTTCTCCGGCAAAAACTTTTACATCTGTTTGGGCAAGGGCCTCTTTTACCTTGCTATATTTTTTTTCATCTCCGATAACGATAACATTGGGATTAAATCTCAGGGCTTGTTCGATCAGTAGTTCATCATTATGGTGTGCCGTCAGCACATCAGCCGAGAATTTATCAGGATTGGCAGCAATCACATCCAATGCCTGCGTACCAATGGAACCGGTAGATCCGAATATAGCAATACGTTTGATGGGAAGTTCAGTATTCATTGATTTATACTAATATGCTGCTTTCACTGAATCTGATCAGCTCATCAGCAATCTTTCTGTCGTTACTTAGCCTGGGCACTTTGTTTTGCCCGCCTAATTTACCAATTGATTTCATGTAATCAATAAAACCGTTTTTTCGAACTGGGGTTATTTTCAATGGCTTTAGAATATTGCCGGCAATAAGATCGTCATAATAAACATTCTTTCCCCGCATGTAATGATCCAGTTTGCCGGCAAAAACTTCCATATTGGCAGGCTGTGTTTCAAACTCTACAAACCATTCATGGTAAGATTTCCCTTCATCGCTGCTTACAAAGGGGGCCACAGTAAATTCTGTTACCCGGATATTTTCTTCTTCAACTGCCTTTAACATGCTGTATTCTACTTCCTCGCCAATCACATGTTCGCCGAATGCAGAAATAAAATGTTTGGTTCTGCCTGTCACCACCAGCCTGTATGGATTGGTTGAAACAAATTTCACTGTGTCCCCGATATTATAACCCCATAAACCGGCATTATTATTTATGATCAATGCGTAATTCTCTCCCACCTTTACATCTTTTAACGATAACCGGGTAGGGTGGTCATCGAAAATTTCTCCGGCAGGCACAAACTCAAAAAAGATGCCGCTGTTGGTATTTAATAAAAGACCTTCTGCCTCCTGGGAATCCTGGAAAGCAAAAAACCCCTCGCTGGCCGGAAAGAGCTCAATCGTATCAATTCTTTTGCCTATGCTCTCAAACAATTTTGCCTTATAAGGTTCAAAATTTACCCCTCCCTGTACCATCACGCTGAAATTTGGAAACAAGTCACCGACCTTCTTACCGCTTCTCTTCATTAATTCATCAAAATACATTTGCATCCATGGCGGAATGCCGCTTATAAGTGTCATATTTTGATGGATAGTCTCATCTACGATTTTTGCAAGCTTGGTTTCCCAGTCTTCTATGCAATTGGTTTCATAAGAAGGCATCTGGTTAGTACGCAGGTATTTCGGGACATGATGGTTAACAATTCCGCTTAACCGGCCAGTGGGAATGCCCCCCACCCTTTCCAGTTCCGGGGAGCCGGATAAAAAGATTAGTTTCCCATCAGCAAACTTTGTGTTTCCTGTTTCCGCCATATAACATAATAAAGCATTGCGGGCCGTATTGATATGGTTAGGGATAGAATCTTTAGTGATGGGAATATATTTGGTTCCACTGGTGGTGCCGGATGTTTTGGCAAAATAAATGGGCTTCCCTTTCCAAAGCACATTGTGCTTACCTTCTTTGATTCGCTCAATCCAGGGCTTAAACTGTTCATAGTCACGGATGGGTACTGCTTGTTTAAATCCTTCGTAATCAGTCACTTTTTCTAAGCCTGCCTCCTTTCCAAAATCAGTATTACGACCCACTTTAAGCATTTGCCGTAAAATATTCTCCTGGTCAGCCACGGCAGTGGCCATCCCTTTACGAATACCTTTATATATATAGGAAGCGAATGGCCGGGCTAAAAAAGACTTGATTTTCATACACTATGCGCTGTGAACGTTCAAAGGTCAGCAAATTTAACGGTAGGCAGGTCAAAAAACGGGCATTTAATTGTTCATAAATCTTTGATTTCCCGCTTGCCTCTTCAAATTTTCCCCTTACCTTTGCCGTCCTAATTTTTATAGTATGATAGCCGTTGTAAAAGTAGCCGGACAGCAATTCAAAGTAGAAAAAGACCAGACGTTGTATGTACCTCATGTAGCAGGTAATGCCGGTGATAAACTCGACCTTGAAGTATTGCTGGTTGATGCCGATGGTAAATTATCAGTTGGTTCTTCCGTGAATACAAAAGTCCAGGCAGAGATCGTTGACCAGGTAAAAGGTGATACCGTAATTGCTTACAAGCAAAAAAGAAGAAAAGGTTTTCACAAAAAGAAAGGTCATCGTACTGCTTATACCAAAATCAAAGTAACAAACATTGCATAAGCAATAAGCTAACTAAGTATTTAATAAAAAAATCTTCGAGATATGGCACATAAGAAAGGTGAAGGTAGTGTAAAGAACGGCCGTGATTCGCAAAGCAAACGCCTTGGAGTAAAAATCTTCGGTGGTCAGCCTGCTGCTTCCGGTAACATTATCGTTCGTCAACGTGGTACTGTTTACCATCCTGGCAAAAATGTTGGTGTTGGAAAAGACTATTCATTGTTTGCATTAGCAGATGGTGTTGTTGAATTCCGTAAAGGAAGAAACAACAGAACATATGTTTCTGTAACTACTGCAGAAGCTTAATCCCAACAGCCGATCAGAATTTTGTGGAAAAAAAATTTGGGTAGAAAGAAATAATTGTTATTTTTACTATCGTTAACCCATTTTTACTAACATTAAATTCTAACAAAATGGCTACTAAGAAAAAAGCTGCTAAAAAAGCTGCTCCTAAGAAAAAAGCTGCTAAGAAAGCTGCTAAGAAAAAGAAATAAGTTTGATTGTTTCTTAAAAGAAATAGAAAGTCCTCCGAAATTCGGAGGACTTTTTTTTATTCTGCCGCTACATATAAATAGTAATTTGCGCCAATGGAAAATGCAGCTATTGCCGATAATTTCTCACTCCTTTCCAGGCTAATGGACATACATGGCGAAAACTCCTTTAAATCGAAAACCTATAGTATAGCTGCATTCAATATCGAAAAACTGCCGGTACAACTGAAAGAAACACCGAGGGAGAAGCTTTTTAGCATCAAAGGCATTGGTGACAGCATTGGCCGCAAAGTGATTGAAATGCTGGATACCGGCCGGTTGCAGGTGCTGGATGAGATCATTGCCAACACTCCTCCGGGTGTAATAGAGATGCTGAACATAAAAGGAATTGGTCCTAAAAAGATCCATACTATCTGGAAAGAAATGGGCATTGAGTCAATCGGAGAACTGCTTTATGCCTGCAATGAGAACCGGCTTACCCTTTACAAGGGCTTCGGCGAAAAGACACAACAAAACGTACAGGAGTCGATCGAGTTTTATTTTCAGAACCAGGGACATTTTTTGTATGCCCAGTTGAATGAAATATTTCCGCAAATAAACAACTACCTGAAAAAAATATTTACTCCCGGCAAAGCAGAAGTAACGGGGCGTTACCGAAGACAAGACCTTACAATTGAAGAACTGGAGTTTGTTATTCTGGAACCAAATGAAACAGTTAAGCCAAAATTTCAAACTGTACAACCGCCTGAATTATTGGAAGAAAATGAAAGAAGTCTTCTTTTTAAATTGAAGAACGGACTGAAACTTCGTTTATATACAGGGGGCAGTTCTATGGCTGCTGAATTATTCAACACTACCGGAAGTGAAGAATTTCTCCAGGCTTTCAAGAGTCAGTTTCCTGAATTTAAGTATGATGAGTTGGAAGATGATAGTGACAGATCAATATTTGAAAAAGCAGGTATCCCTTATATCTTACCCTGCCTTCGGGAAACTTCAGCTATCATTGAAATAGCCAAACAAAACAAGCTTCCGCAACTAATACAAAGCAGCGATATCCGTTCCATTATACATAGCCATAGCAACTGGAGTGATGGCACCAATTCATTAGAAGAGATGGCACAGGAATGTATCAAACGGGGATTCGAATACCTGGTAATCTCAGACCATTCTCAGACTGCTGCTTATGCAAATGGATTGAAAGAATACAGGATCCAGGCACAGCACAAACAAATTGATGAACTAAATCAGCGATTAGCCCCCTTTAAAATTTTTAAGAGCATAGAAAGCGACATCCTGAACGATGGAAGCCTCGACTATCCTGAAACGGTACTTAAAAGTTTTGACCTGGTTATTGCTTCTGTTCATAGTAACCTGAAGATGGCTGAAGAAAAAGCAATGGGCAGGTTAATAAAAGCTATCGAAAATCCTTATACAACCATCTTGGGTCACATGACCGGCAGATTGTTACTAAGCAGGAACGGCTACCCTGTTGATCATAAAAAGATTATAGATGCTTGTGCAGTCAACCGGGTTGTAATAGAAATAAATGCCCATCCCCGCCGCCTGGATATGGACTGGAGATGGATTGCATATGCGATGGAAAAAGGCGTTTTATTATCCATAAACCCGGATGCGCACTTTCTCGAAGGTTTTGATGATGTCAAGTTTGGTGTGCTGGCAGCCCAGAAAGGCGGCCTTAGGAAAGAGAATAACCTGAGCAGTTTTTCATTGACAGCATTTGAAAGTTGGCTAATGAACCGGAAAAGAGTTAAACTTTAAAAAAAATGACCCCCCGAAGAATCGGGAGGTCTTAAAGTATAGCCATGAAAAACAAAACTCCCTGCTTTCGCAAAGAGCTCTGCACAAGTTAATATTATTCTGCCTTTTTTGCGTACTTCTTCTTGAATTTGTCGATACGTCCTGCAGTATCAACCAATACATTTTTACCGGTAAAGAAAGGATGAGATGTATTTGAAATCTCCAGCTTTACCAGGGGATATTCATTGCCATCTTCCCATTTAATGGTTTCTTTAGAAGCAGCCGTTGAACGGCTGAGGAAACTGTGACCGTTACTCATGTCTTTGAAAACTACTAAACGGTAGCTTTCCGGATGGATTCCTTTTTTCATAACTCTATGATTTTTAAAGGCTGCACGGTTTTTGCCGTACAGATGAAAAGATAAAATTTGGGCGGCAAAGATAGGCGGGATAAGTCTTTTGACCAAATGTGATTTAGCGTAAAAACGGTCTTAAAGATGAAAGCGCCAAGTGAGCTTATGTCTGGCTTTCGCCTTCCATTTACTTACCCGACGCTTTCTGGAGTAACTTCCACCTTTTGAGGGGTTTCTGATTTCTCCTTCGGATCCAACTTTCACCTTTTGAGGGGTTTCCATTTTCTCCGGCACTTCCTTTTATTGCTAAAATTCCGTGCAGTTGTATATCAAATATACTTTCTGC
>CAYPBW010000051.1:0-5363 GCA_964409055.1 uncultured Chitinophaga sp.
GGGGCAATGGCATTGCAGCGAATATTACGGCTGCCCAGTTCTTTTGCTACTGATTTAGTAAAGCCGATAATACCAGCCTTGCTGGCTGCATAGCTGCTTTGCCCGGCGTTACCAATTTCACCAATGATGGAGCTCATATTGATGATAGATCCAGTTTTGGCTTTCATCATCGGGCGGATGACTTGCTTGGTCATGTAAAAAACGCTGTTCAGGTTTACCTGTATCACATCGTTCCATTGCTCGGGGCTCATTCTCAGCAGCAGGTTGTCCTTGGAAATACCTGCGTTATTTACACATATATCCACTGTACCAAATTCTTTCAGCACATCATTGACAAAGGCTTCACATTGGGCAAAGTCGCCGGCATTGCTTTTATAGGCTTTTGCCTTCACACCCATACCTGTCAACTTTGTTTCCAGTGCGGCCGCTTTTTCAGCACTGCTGTCGCTTACATAGGTGAAAGCTACATGAGCTCCGTGTTCAGCGAATTTTAACGCTATTCCCTCTCCAATGCCGCGGGCAGCTCCGGTAACGATGGCAACTTTTCCTTTTAATAACATGATTCTTTAGTTTATTGATTGGTAAATGTAGAAAGATTCATTTTCAGTATCTCGTCAATCATGGTTCTGTCATTGGACAGCCGCGGTACTTTGTGCTGGCCGCCAAGTTTTCCCTTGCTTCGCAGCCATTCTGCAAAAGCACCTTTTTTCATGGCATGAACGACAGGCAAACCCAATGCTATACTTTTATGACGCTTGGCCTCGTAATCACTGTTGATGCTTTTCAGTGCTGCATCCAGTTCCTTCGTGAATAGCTCCAGGCTTTCCGGTTTTTTTTCAAACTCAATAAGCCATTCATGGGCGCCATTGGCTGACTCAGAAAAATAAACGGGTGCTGCTGTATAATCATTGACTATGGCACCGGTTAAATGGCTGGCCATGGCGATGGCTTTATCTGTATTGTCAACGATCACTTCTTCACCAAAAGCGTTGATATAATGTTTCAGCCTGCCGGATACTTTGATGCGGAATGGTTTCAGGGAAACGAATTGCACCGTATCGCCAACAAGGTATCTCCACAAACCACCATTGGTACTAATGATCAGCGCATAATTTTTTCCCAGTTCTACATCCTGGAGACTTACTGTTTGCGGTTCTTTTTTCCCATACTCACTCACCGGCATGAACTCCATAAAGATGCCATGATCGGTAAACAACAACATCCCTTCATTTCCCGGAATATCCTGTGCAGCAAAGAAACCTTCACTGGCATTGTACATTTCGAGATAGTTGATTTCTTTACCGATGATCTTTTTAAACTGTTCTTTGTATGGAGTAAACGACACACCGCCGTGCATATACAGTTCCAGTGATGGCCATACTTCACTCATGGTTTGTTTTCCGGTGATTTCCAATATTCGTTTGAACAAAACCAGGGTCCAGGTAGGCACACCGGATATGGAAGTCACATTTTCTCTAATGGTACTTTCCGCCAGTTTTTCAATTTTGCTTTCCCATTCGTCCATCAGGGCAATGCTCAGGTCGGGGGTTCTTAACCAATGACCCCAGAAAGGTGAATTTTGTAGCAGTACGGCACTCAGATCGCCATACTGTGCTTCAGCATTCATTGGGTTGATATTATGACTGCCGCCGATCACCAAACCTTTCCCGGTTAGCAGTGCTGAATCAGGATGGTATTGGTAGTAAAGTGACAATACATCTTTGGATGCTTTGTAATGGCCATCCTGCAGGCTTTCTTCGCTGATAGGAATGAATTTGCTTTTATCGCTGGTGGTGCCGCTGCTTTTGGCAAACCAATAGATCGGTGTGTTCCATAAAATATTCTGTTCCCCCTGCATGATCCGTTCGATATACGGCTTAATATCTTCATATTCATGGATAGGGACCGTAGCTTTGAAATCACGGACATTAAACAGGTTGGAAAAATTATATTTCCGGCCAAACTCGGTGTATTGGGCCGATGTCACCAGGTCCTGCAATACCTCCCTTTGTGCATCCAGGGGATTGTTTCTCCAGGCTTCTATGCGCCAGAGCCGCATACGGGCCAGTGATGATATGGCTGGGCTTAACAGGTTCATTGCTGCCGGCAAAATAGAGAAATTAAAGGAATGGGTGAAAATTAACGATCGCCTTCTTCGGCTCCTGAAGCCCGGATGGCTTCCTCGTGGAGGTAGTCCTTCCTCTTTAATTCAAAGTTCCTTCCCAGGTAAAGACGTCTTACTTCTTCATCATCGGCCAGTTCCTCGGCCGTACCATGTTTATATATCTTTCCTTCGATCAGCAAATAGGCCCTGTCACAGATGGATAAGGTTTCTGTTACGTTGTGATCGGTAATGAGTATGCCAATGTTCTTATACTTAAGCTTGGCAACAATGGCCTGGATATCTTCTACCGCAATCGGGTCAATGCCGGCAAAAGGTTCATCCAGCAGGATAAACTTAGGATCAACAGACAGGGCCCGGGCAATTTCCGTACGCCTTCTTTCACCACCACTTAATACATCTCCGTTGCTTTTGCGAACATGCTGCAGGCGAAATTCATTGAGTAATGACTCCAGTTTATCTCTTTGTTGCTGTTTGGAAAGTTTTGTCATTTCCAGGATGGCGGAAATATTGTCTTCTACACTCAGCTTGCGGAAGACAGAAGCTTCCTGCGGCAGGTAACCGATACCCATCTGGGCCCTTTTGTACATGGGCAGCGCCGTGATATCCTGGTCATTTAAGAACACTTTGCCTTCATCGGGTTTTACCAGCCCCACTACCTGGTAAAAAGAAGTGGTTTTACCGGCACCATTCGGTCCAAGCAAACCAACGATTTCGCCCTGCTTCACTTCAAATGAAACATGGTTGACAACAACCCGTTGACCATATTTTTTTACAAGATTTTCTGTGCGGATAGTAACTGCCATGAGCAGCAAAAATAAGAGATGGCTGTTGATTAAAAGGGTTTCTGCCCTATTTAACGTCGTTTTGACTAATGCCCCCGCATTGTTAGCTTTGCAGGCTTATGAAATGCCTGTAAGAAAATTAGGTACAGTAGTACTTATCCGGCATTCCATCTGACAATAATATAAGCCGCCTTTGGCGGCAACATAAAATAACCAGATGAAAGTAATTGACCATATCAACCAGGCTAAGGGTACTTTATTATCGTTTGAAGTCTTACCACCGCTCAAAGGAAAAGGAATCGGGGCTTTGTATAAACATTTGGATCCGCTGATGGAATTCAAGCCGGCGTTCATTAATGTAACTTATCACCGGAGCGAACATGTATTCAAAAAAAGAGCGGATGGAACTTTTGAAAAAGTAGTAGTACGGAAAAGGCCCGGTACTGAAAGTATCTGTGCTGCTATTATGAATAAGTACAATGTGGATACTGTTCCTCATCTTATTTGTGGTGGCTTCGGCGTCAATGAAACAGAGGATGCCTTAATTAACCTTCATTACCTCGGTATTGACAATGTATTGGTATTACGGGGGGATGCGGCCAAGAACGAAACCACATTTGAACCCGAGCCGGGCGGACATAAATATGCCATTGAATTACTGAAACAGGTGGTGAACCTGAACTCGGGCATTTACCTGGAAGAAGAACTCAAAGACACCCACAAAACCAAATTCTGTATTGGGGTAGCAGGTTATCCGGAAAAGCATTTTGAGGCGCCGAATATGGACACCGACCTGATGCACCTGAAAAATAAAGTGGATGCCGGCGCTGATTACATTATCACGCAAATGTTTTTTGATAATGCCAAGTATTATGCTTTTGTGGATGCCTGCCGTGCAATCGGGATCAATGTGCCTATCATCCCGGGATTAAAACCGGTATACACCAAAAAGCAGTTGACCGTTTTGCCCAAAACCTTTCATATTGATTTACCAACTGATCTTTCCAATGAAATTCTTCGCTGCAAGACGGATGAAGATGTAGAGAAAGTGGGAACAGAATGGTTGCTCATGCAATCCAAAGACCTGAAGAAAAATGGGGTGCCTGTTCTGCACTATTACACTTTAGGCAGGCCGCAGGTGGTGGCCAATGTGGTGAAGGATATTTAGAAAAAATCAGATTGATTGGATATATAAGTGATTCAATAGATACAGAAAAACTCCCTTACAGAGGGAGTTTTTGATTTATTGGGGTTTACTTGGAGATATCCGACAGCACTTTCTGATCAATCACCACCGGGTATTTTTTTCTCAGCGTTTCATCCCATTGCTGCTCCAGCACCGCCTGGTAATCGTTTATCACTAATCCTTTGGCTTCATTAAAACTGCGCTGAACAGGTTGTGTATTTACATGTATGATATATGCAAAGGAAGCTGTATTATCTGTTTTGTTAACCACTGGTGTGGTAATCAGTCCTGCTTTCGGAACCATCTTGTTCATATTGGGTAGCTGATCCCATTCGTACCGGGAAGAATCAGCAACGATTTTCTCCGTATAGCTATCAGCCACTTTCTTCCAGTCGCCCGGGTTTTTCTTCAACTGGTCGTAAGCCATTTTGGCTGTGGTTTCATCAGCACAGAAAAACACCACCGCATCGGCACTCTGTTTCCATAGATAATTCTTTTTATTCTTTTCATACAAGGCCAGTAAAGCCGCTGTATCTGCCTGTGCTTTGTTCCAGACTTCCTGCTGCATGATCTCGAAGAAGATATTACCGTCTTTAAATTCATTCATCTGGTTTTTAAAATCTTCATTGAATTCTTCCAGGTGATCACGGTAATAATTCACCATCATAAACTGTTCAAACTCTTCTCTTACCTGTGGCCAGGGTTTGGCGCCGCTTCCATCCTGCTTAAAACGGTAGGTGTTGGCATAGTTTACCCAGTCGTTGGCATCATATACCGAATCGCCAATGCTGAACATAGGTGTAGTGGCAATGATGCTGCGGCCAGCCGGCAACATAGGTTTGTAGTCCAGCACACTGTCCGACATGGCCCATACGGCTGCATCATCATAACTGTGTCTTTTAACAGGCAGTTTTGCTTTCAGCTGGTTGTAGATAAAATTGTTGGATGATTTCCAGCGGGCATCAGTTTTAATCTTCTGTTCCAGTTCCTGCAGGTTGGCTTTATCGTTCGGGTCCGTCACTACCGGTTTCTTTGAAACTCTTTTTAAAATATGCCAACCATAAGCAGTAGTAAAAGGCTTGCTGATAGCACCATCTTTTGGCAAGGACCATAATACTGCTTCAAATGCCGGATCATATTGACCCACACTGATGTCGGGCATCAGGCCACCAGTGGCAGCTGTTACATAATCGTTGCTGAAAGCAGAAGCGAGATGATTAAAGTTATCGCCGGCTAATAATCTTTTGTATAATGAATCAGCCAGTTTGCC
>CAYPBW010000051.1:5463-7968 GCA_964409055.1 uncultured Chitinophaga sp.
GCTGCACAGTATTCAATTTTTGCTGTGCTGCGGCAGAGTCAATAAAACCTGCCGTATTGCGCAGCGAAATAAAAATGTGCGATACCCTGATATCTTTCTGGCTTCTTTCAAAAGCTTCTTTTCCCATTTTTGCAACCAGGGCAGGATCGGTCATAAAGTTTTCAGCGATCTGGGTTCGCAGGTTACTTACTTCCATGATAATTTGCGGTAGGGTATCATATCGTTTATCATAAGCCTCTCTTACTTTCAGTTTTGATTTGATAAACAACTGAAGATAATCGCTGATGGCTTTGGCCTTATTACCGGTTGGCTGCAGGTTATTCTTATTGAATGCACGGAGAAAGTCTTTGGCATCAACCGTGTAATTACCGTAGGTGAATAATGTTTGTGCTGAAGCAGCTGCTCCGCAAAGAAGCAGGGTGGCTAAGAAAATTTTTTTCATAGTTATAGTTCAATTTACAGTCTCCCAATGACTGTTTGGATTTGCCGGCATTGGTTTTATAATATGGTTATTGCCCTTTCATTTTCAGTTGCAGCACATCATCAATCTGCTGGTAAGTCAGTTTTTTGGCAATAATCCGTTTGTCTTTGTCAAGCAAATATAATGTCGGAAAGCTGAGTACATCGTAGAGCTGGGAATAGCCGGGCACATTATTGTCAGTCCGGGCCTTGTCTGCGGCTTTGGAATAATAAACATGTGTCCAGTCCCATAGTTTTTGCTCCGTTACAAAATCAGTCCAGTTTTTCCGGTTGCCATCGGTCTCTTTGGCTACAGCAAACATTTTTAACCCGGCAGCTTTCCATTTGGCCAAATAAAAAGAGTCCAGTTTGGGTAATACTTCTTTACAATGCCCGCAGGTGGGATCCCAGAAAACAACGACCGTATACGGAGCGGCGGTATTGTATAGTGAGATGTTTTTACCGGATGAATCGGGCAGTTCAATTTCAGCGGCCGGGCTGCCCATAATATTTGCCATCAGGCTGTAAGCCCTGTCTGTAATGATCTTCTTGCCATTCTCATTCAGCCAGGGATATGTTTTTTGCGAGAAGTATTTTTCAAACAGGTGAACAAATATGGCGTCCTCCCACATGTATTTCTGGTTGAGGTACCGGTTTACAAATTTGATCAGCAAAAACCGGTTCATTTCCGGGTTCAGCGATGCAAAGCCCAGCATCCAGTCCAGTTCCTTGATAACAGAATCCGGATTGGGCACTACTAACTGATTGAAATATTTATCCAGTTTCTCTTCGAAAAAGGTCGTGTAAGCCAGCCTGCCATCCCAGAACTTTACCCCGTCCCAGTAATGACTTTTGAAAAACTGCCAGGAAGCCAGCGAATCAGCGTTTGTTTTGGGTTCTTTCAGTTTGCCGGTTAGTTCCGGTTCCCGCATGGTCTGTAATAAGGCGGTCAGTATAGATTCCGGGTGTTTCTTCATGATGTCGGACCGGAAATCTGTAATTTCCTTATCCAGTTTTGCTAACTTATCTGTTACTTCTGTCGAATCTTTCTTAGTAGCTGCTGTTTTGTATTTTTCTTTCAGTTGGTTAATGGCTTTGCCCTTTGCCGTCATGAACTGCTGGTAGTTGTTGAACAATACATTGTCAGGTGAATTCACAAACTTCAGTTCATTAACAATGGTGGCTGTATCTGCTATTACGGAAAAATGCTGGTTCTTGTCCACCAGTATTTCAAAGAAACCGGCCCGGCCCGGGTAGCCGATCAGGTAAATACCACCATTCAGTGTTTGGTCGCCCCTGAATGTGCCTTCGCTTTTTTCGTTCAGCATTACCGAATCAATGATCGGGTAAGATTTGCCAAAATAATGGCCGAGATAGATGTACTGGTTTTTGAAAGGTTTAAAAGTCACCTTGATCTCATAACCCGGCCTGGGTTGTGCAACAGCCAAAAGTCCGGTAAAAACAGCAGCGATAACTAAAATTCGTTTCATAAGTCTGAATAAAGCAGGTAAAGGTAAGTGTAAGGTTGAAAAGTTTAAGGTTTAAAGGGTTTAAGGTTAGTTAAAGGGGAAGACTCTCTTCCATACAATTTGGTTGCCTTATTACTTGGCTGATTTCCGGCTTCAACCCTAAAGGACTAAACTCCTACATTTGCCCAATGGCAAGAAAACGAAAAAGAAATACGGTGCTGGAAAAATTCCGGGTGGAAGATTATGCGGCTGAAGGCAAGTCGCTTGGCCGCTGGGAGGGTAAAGTGGTTTTTGTGGAAAGGACAGTCCCCGGAGATGTGGTGGATGTATTTCTCTATAAAAACAAAAAAGACTGGGCAGAGGGCTATCCGCTGGTATTTCATGAATTATCACCGAAGAGAGCAGTTCCCTTTTGTGAACATTACGGTGACTGCGGCGGCTGCCAGTGGCAGTCTGTGCCATACGAGGAGCAACTGAAATTCAAATTCCGCCAGGTACAGGATGCCCTGCAGCGCATTGGTAAAGTGCCGTTGCCGGAGTTCATGCCCATACTGGGTGGAGAAGCAGACCGGTATTA
>CAYPBW010000051.1:8068-10054 GCA_964409055.1 uncultured Chitinophaga sp.
TTGTTTGATAAAGTGGTGGACATTACCCAATGCTACCTGCAGCCTGAACCTTCCAATGCTGTCCGTGAAGTAATAAGAGAATATGCAAAGGCCCATGAGCTGGCTTATTATGATGTAAGGCATCATACCGGTTATTTGCGCAATGTGCAGTTGCGCATTTGTACCACCGGCGAAGTGATGGTGAATGTAATTGTGGGAGAGGATGATTTTGCCAAAACAGAAGGGCTGCTAAAATACCTGCTGGAAAAAGTTCCTTCTATAACAACATTGCTTTATACAGTTAATCAAAAAAAGAACGACAGCCTGTACGACCTGGAACCTGTTACTTATCATGGGAAGGGATATGTGATAGAGAAGCTGGAGGATTTCCTGTTTAAGATTGGCCCGAAATCATTTTTTCAGACCAATACCAGGCAGGCAGAACGATTGTACCAGGTAACAAGGGATTTTGCTGAACTCACCGGTAATGAAACAGTGTATGACTTGTATTGCGGCACCGGCAGTATCGGCATATTTGTGAGCAAACTGGCCAAACATATTGTGGGGGTGGAAGTGATAGAAGAAGCCATACATGATGCCAAAGAAAATGCAGCACTGAATAAGCTAACTTCTGCTGATTTTTTTGCCGGGGATGTCATTAAGATTTGCAATGATGAATTTTTTGCAACACATGGCCGGCCGGATGTGATCATCACCGATCCGCCAAGGGCAGGCATGCATCCAAAGCTGGTAGAAAAATTATTAGAAATAGCAGCGCCGGTAATTGTGTATGTAAGTTGCAATCCTGCCACACAAGGCCGTGACCTTAATTTGCTGGGAGAAAAATATGAAGTGACCAAAGTACAACCTGTAGATATGTTCCCGCACACACATCACATCGAGAATGTGGTGCAGTTGAAGCTGAAATCATAAATTTCCGATATGAATAAGATTCTTCTCGCAATTACTTTGATGGTATCGGTTAATATAGTTGCTCAAAACACAACAATTCCTGAAGAGTTAAAACCATTCATCATGCCCGGTTATGAAGCGATGGATGTGGTGAAAGGTGATTTGAACAAGGACAAGCGGGACGACTACCTGCTGGTATTGAAGACGGCAGGCGAAGACAGTTTTTCATTTGATAACACTGACTGGGATGCTCACCGGCCACTACTGCTTATCATCCGCCAGGCAAATGGTACACTCAAAACCGTTGCTGTAAATAATGAACTCATCTTTTGCAAAAATTGCGGAGGTGTAATGGGTGATCCTTACCAGGGATTGACGATAAAGCCGGGAGAGTTCACAGCAGATCTTTACGGTGGCAGCAGCTGGCGTTGGGCAGAGAGTTTTACATTTCGCTACGATGCGGTAAAGAAGAACTGGTTTTTGCAAACACATAAGTCAACCAGTTTTCAGTCTGGTGATCCGGAAAGGACAATGAATGAATCGGTGATCAGCAGATCTGAGACGGGTGATATTTCCATAGAAAAATTCACACCGCATTACAATGCAGACAGCAGCAGCTGGAAAGTAAAAGCGGCCAAAACATATTTCTACAACAGTCCTGTTATTGGCTCCAAACCGGGAAAAGCCTACTTAGTGAAAGGCAACAAAGTGGTTTCATTCAAGCAGTTCAGGAATTTTGTAGAATGTTCTTTCACCAATTCAAAGGGAACCGTCACCACCGGGTATATTTTAAAGAAAGATTTAGAGTTGCTGGCGGCCGGAAAGCCTTCGGGCCTCTGATAAGCCTTATTTTTGCCGAATGAGCAATTTCCGGTTTACCCGTTATGATCGGTTTCCGCCGATAGTGAAGAACCTGATCATTATTAATGTGCTGGTATTTGTAGCACAGTTGGTTTTTGATAATGAGTTTGCATTGACTTATCGCCTTGCCTTGTGGCCTGTTGACACACCCATGTTTGAGCCGTACCAGGTCGCTACTCACATGTTTACCCATTCTCCGAATTTCATTTTTCATATTATCATGAATATGCTGGT
>CAYPBW010000051.1:10154-17284 GCA_964409055.1 uncultured Chitinophaga sp.
TATGCCCTACACAGAGAATCAATACCGGCAAAAAATAGCTCTTGGCCAGAGTGGTAATTCACTCATGACACTGATTGCTGTTTGCCTGATATTGTTTGTTGGTTTTGCTTTTTTAAAAGCAATCTGGTATTTCCGTTTTCCCAAAGAAACCGCACTGGCATTATTTAATAAAAATGTGCTGGGCTGGTTTGTAATGCCGGCTGATACCGGTGCCCTGCTTTCCAAGCCCTGGACGGTGCTGACCCACATGTTTGTACATGACAATATCTGGAAAGTGTTTACCAACATGCTTTGGTTATGGAGTTTTGGTTACATCATGCAGGACCTCACCGGTAACCGCAAGATCGTTCCCATATTCATCTATGGTTCTTTGGGCGGGGCTATCGCATTTGTATTGGCGTATAATTTTCTGCCTTCTCTGCAGGCACAACTGCCTTACGCTGTTTCAACAGGGGCTTCAGCCGGTGTAATGGCTGTTGCCATTGCCACAACACTGGTCTCTCCCGGGTACAGGCTTTTCCCGATGATCGGTGGTGGTATCCCCCTATGGATATTGACATTGATCTATGTAGTTTCTGACCTTGCTACTGTATCTATCAGCGATACCGGTACACTCATCACCCACCTGGCAGGAGCTTTCTCCGGTTTTCTTTTCATGTTTTTGTTGCGCCGTGGGCATGATGGCAGTAACTGGATGAACAACCTGGCCGATTGGGTCAATAATCTTTTCAATCCCAATAAACCTAAAAAGGGAGTCAATATAAAAGAAGAATTATTTTATCGTTCCAGTACAGCACCGTACAAACGGACTCCCCATGTAACCCAGGAACGTATCGATGAAATCCTGGACAAGATCAGTCAAAAGGGTTATCATTTTCTGACAGACGAGGAAAAAGATCTGTTGAAGAGGGCCAACGAAGAACTCTGAATGACCACTCATCCTCGTTAAAGCATCCGGTTGCTTTTACAAATCGTAAATTGCAGCAATGGCCAGCAAAATTCGGATATTCACCAAGCGGTTCTTTATTTATTCAAATATAGCGGTGGTGTTTTTCTTCCTGTTGTCCTGCCTGTCGCCTTACCTGAATCCGCAGCAATGGTGGTTCATTTCTTTTTTTGGTCTCGCTTTTCCCTTTTTACTGGTGGTGGTACTTTTTTTCATGGCCGGCTGGCTCATCATCATGCGGCCGCGGTATGCATTGATCTCCGGGGTGGCTTTACTCTTCAGTATTAAAAGTATCCTGGTTTCTTTTGCGTTTAATAGTCCGGGAAGTTTTGAATACAAACGAACTCCCGGCACCATCAGGGTAGTTACCTGGAATGTGGCCCGGTTTATTGAGTTGAAAAAAGTAAACAATAAAGGCAGCGCTACCCGGCTGAAAATGCTGGAACTGCTTAAACAGCAGGAAGCGGATGTGCTCTGCCTGCAGGAATTTCATACCAGTACCAAAGCTGACTATTACGATAATATAACTGCTATTAAAGAAGAGCTGGGTTATCCCTATCATTATTTCAATTTTGACACCGATGGGGATGAAATGTTTTACAGCTCAATTATTTTTTCCAAACACCCGATCGTTGACAGCGGTACGGTGCGGTACCCACGGCCCACATTGCCCGATGTACTGATACATGCCGATATAAAATTCAATAGCGATACTTTCCGGGTCTATACCACGAGGCTTCAGTCCTTACGTTTCAACAAAATGGACTACAAAAACCTGGATAAGATCAAAAGTGGTGACGACAGCCTGATCAGCAATTCGAAAACTATTTTATCCAAATTGAAAAGAGGGTTATCCTACCACGGCATACAGGCCGGCCTGATTGCTGAAATCACCGGTATCAGCCCGCATCCTGTTCTGTTATGTGCAGACCTGAACGAAATTCCCAATTCCTATACTTACCGGAAAGTGAAAGGCGAAATGCAGGATGCCTTTTTGAAAAAAGGATTTGGTATCGGCAGAACGTTTTCCGGGCTTTCGCCCACCCTTCGTATTGATTATATTTTTGCTGACAAACGTTTTAAGGTTCGCCAGTTCAACCGGGTGGTAAAAAATTTATCAGATCATTATATGCTGGTAGCGGATGTGGAGTTAATGAAATAGCGCCAGGTTACAAATGGTGGCGCATGAGCAAAAACTGCTTTCTTCTTTTATGAAGTGATTTAATAAATAATGCTTTTCCAGCTTGAAGCTCGCAGCCTGAAGCTTAAATTTGCAGCTATGGGCGACTTAAAAGTTTATAATTCCTATACAAGACAAAAAGAAATTTTTACCTCTATTACCCCTGGTCATGTGGGCATGTATGTGTGCGGACCAACGGTAAGCGGCGAAAGCCATCTTGGTCATGCCCGGCCATACATAACGTTTGATGTGATCTATCGTTACCTGCAATATCTCGGTTACAAGGTTCGCTATGTAAGGAATATTACCGATGCCGGTCATTTTGAGGAAGAAGGAAGGGAAGCAGTGGATAAAATAGCTACCAAGGCTGTATTGGAGAAACTGGAACCCATGGAACTGGTGACCAAATACACCAATCTCTTTCATTGGGCAATGGAGCAGTTCAATACATTAAAACCTTCCATTGAACCTACTGCTACCGGGCATATTGTTGAGCAGATTGAAATGATCAAAACGATCATGGAGGCGGGCTATGCTTATGAAGTAAATGGCTCGGTCTATTTTGATGTAAAAAAATATGCTGCTGGCCATGACTATGGCAAACTAAGCGGAAGAGTGATCGAAGACCTGCTTGAAACAACAAGAGAACTGGAAGGACAGGAAGAAAAAAGAGATACCGCAGATTTTGCCCTTTGGAAAAATGCAGCACCGGAACATATTATGCGCTGGCAAAGTCCCTGGGGAGTAGGTTATCCCGGCTGGCATATTGAATGCTCTGCGATGGCCACCAAATATCTCGGCGCACAGTTTGACATACATGGCGGCGGTATGGATCTGTTGTTTCCGCACCATGAAAGTGAAATAGCACAGAGTACCATTTGCAACCATTCAGCGCCGGTCCGTTACTGGATCCATAATAACATGATCACCATTAACGGCCGCAAAATGGGTAAGAGCTATAACAATGTGATCAAACTGACAGAACTGTTCAGCGGAGACCACCCGATACTGGAAAAAGCCTATCACCCGATGACGGTTCGGTTCTTCATATTGCAAACACATTACCGCAGTACACTTGATTTCAGCAACGAAGCATTGCAGGCATCAGAGAAAGGACTGAAAAGGTTATGCGACGCCTATGAAAAGCTGGGTAATTTGTCAATGGACGACAGCCAGCAGACCATAGATACTGAACTGGATGAAAAAATTCGAAAACTCATTGCTGAATTTGATGAATTTATGAACGATGATTTCAGTACGGCGAAGGTGCTGGCCAATATGTTTGAAATCGTTCCTGTTATCAACTCAATGAAAGACAAAATCATTCCTGTATCAGCCCTTTCGAAAGAAACATTTGAATTGCTGCAAACCAGTTTTAAAACATGGCTGGAAGATATTTTTGGATTACAATCTGTCAGCGAAGCGGATAATGCCAAATTGCAGGGAGTGATGCAGTTGCTGATTGATATCCGCAAGGAAGCCAAAAGCCGGAAGGACTTTGCCACATCTGATAAGATTCGAAACCAGCTGGCGTCACTCGGCATTACATTGAAGGATGAGAAAGGAGGAGAGATGAGCTGGAGCGTTGAATAAGGCATTCAGCAAAGTATTTTTATCGGCCCGGCAGAGAAGACTGCCGGGCTTTTCATTTTCTCTTAAACAAGGTGACACCCGTTTTATCACCATTCACTCCTCAAAATCAACAGTTCACTCCCTGCTGCTTACCCTTTTCCTGTTTGGTGCTGTTATAAACCTAAACAAAATCAAACAAGTATGAAACTCAAAAATCTTATCAGCAGGACCAGTCTTTTCCTGTTATTATCAGCACCGGTTGTATTAATCAGCTGTGATAAAGACGATGATAATGCTACCTCTAACACCATTACAGACATAGTAGTGGCCAATGGTGATTTCAGCACCCTGGAAGCAGCTGTTGTAAGGGCCAACCTGCAAACTACATTGAGTGGTTCAGGTCCTTTCACCGTTTTTGCACCGGATAATGCTGCTTTTTCAGCGGCCGGAATTACCACTTCTGTATTAAACTCATTGTCTCCTGCACAGGTACAAAGTATCTTGTTGTATCACACCCTCGGATCAAGAGTAAATGCTGCCAACGTACCGGCAGGGCCCAATGCCAAAGTAACTACCGCCAGCGGCGACTCTGTATTTGTAACCCGTGATGCAAGGGGTGTTTTTGTGAATGGTGTGCAGGTTACAACAGCTGATATCAGCGCTGATAACGGTGTAATTCATCGCATCGGCCGTGTACTGAATCCGCCTGTTGGCAATATCGTTGAAACAGCTGTTGCCAGCGGCCTTGATTCACTGGTGAAAGCAGTTACAAGAGCTACTACTGCCCCTGGCGGTGACCCATCCCTGGCGGGTACTCTGGGTTCAGCTACCCTTACCGTATTTGCGCCTACCAACGCAGCCTTTACTCAATTGCTTGGCGCCCTGAGCCTTACAGATATTAACCAGATTCCTATTGGAACATTATTGGCAGTGCTCCGCTATCATGTGGTAGGCGGAAGAGCTTTCTCTTCTGATCTTACAAACGGAAACCTGACCATGTTGGCCGGTGGAAACACTACTATAAGCCTGACTACCGGAGCTACCATCCGTGGAAACGGAAATGGTGGAAATGCCTCAAATATTACCGCGACGAACATTGTGTGCCGGAACGGTGTTGTACACCTGATCGACAGGGTGTTGTTGCCATAACTATACACCTGGCGTACCCTGTATGAAAAACCTCGTCGGTCCCGTCTCAGCAGTGGCGGGACCGGCTTATCAATTAGTGTCAAAAATGTTCAACCACCGCTACAGATATCTTTTTATTGGCTTGCTGGCCCTGTATACTTTTCTGAATACAGAGCTCTGCAATGTGTACCACTATTTTGATATTGAGATAGAGTGGTATTATGCATTTCTCACTATTCTGCTTATCACGGGATTTACCTGGGAAGGGAACAGGCTGCTGGAACCTATTATCCAGCAACGGGTACAACCGCAGAAGAACAAATGGCGTTACCTCGGTATTTTTTTCATTGCTGGAAATATTGTTGCTTCACTTGCTGCGGTCATCGTGGTGTATTTTGTTGGTAATGTACTGCATGGTTATTCCTGGCAACAAAATATCAACCCGCTGAAGCTGAATATCATTTATGTCAGCCTTGTTAACCTGTTCTTTCACCTGGTGAATGCGATATTCTTTTTCTTCCGGGAATACAGAACCCAGTGGATGGAGGCTGAAGAACTGAGACGCAACTCTGCACAGGCTGAACTGGAAATGGTAAAAAGCCAGATCAATCCTCATTTTTTATTCAATAACCTCAATGTGCTGTCGGGTATGGTAATAAAAGACAATCCTGAAGCCAATAAATTCATTGAGGAATTTTCCAAAGTTTACCGTTATATCCTGAGCAACCAGCAAAAAGAACTGGTAGAGCTTCGCTCAGAACTGGACTTTATCCAGCCTTATATATTTCTGTTGAAAAAACGGTTTGACAACGGACTGGTGATTGATATTAATGTAGCTGACCGGTATAAGAACTTTTATGTAGTGCCGGCTGCTCTTCAAATGCTGATTGAAAACGCAATCAAACATAATATAGTATCGCAGCACAGGCCTTTGCATATTGATATACATTCCAACGGTAATGAAACACTGGTGGTGAAGAATAACCTGCAGCCAAGAACTGTGAGTGAACCCTCCAGCCGTATCGGTTTGCAAAATATACGCCGGCGTTATGAGATTGTGAGCGGCCGTGAGGTGGAAATAAAAAAATCAACAACAGATTTCGAAGTCACTTTGCCCTTATTAAACCTAAACTGACAGACTATGAAGCTCATCATTGTGGAAGACGAAAAACTGGCAGCAGAACGGTTGAAAACCCTGGCGAAGGAATATGATCCTGCCATTGAAGTGCTGGCCTGCCTGGAAAGTGTGGAAGAAACAGTGCAGTATCTCCGCCATCATGCAGCGCCGGATCTTTTGCTGCTGGATATTCATTTGTCAGACGGCCATAGTTTTGAAATATTCAGCCAGGTACAGTATAAGGGGCCGGTGATCTTTACAACGGCTTATGATCAATATGCTCTCGAGGCTTTCAGGATGTTCAGCATTGATTATATCCTGAAACCTGTTACGCTGGAAGCATTCGCAACAGCCATGAATAAATTCAGAAACCTGTCGGCCAGTTTTGCAACGGCTGATTACCGTCAACTAATGCCCCAATTCACCAGCAGGGACTACAAAAAACGTTTTCTGGGTAAGGTTGGACAACGATTGTTTTTTATAGACACTGCTGACATTGCCTACTTCCAGGCAGATAATAAAGTAGTGTACCTGGTGGATAAAGAAGGAAACCGCTATGTGGTGGAGCATACGATGGAGAAACTGATGGCCATGGTCAATCCTTCGGAATTTTTCCGGCTCAACCGCCGGTATATTGTCCGCATCAATGCCATACAGCAGGTGAAGCCTTATTTCAACGGCCGGTTGAAACTTTCTGTTAAAGGGTCGCAGCAGCCCGATGAAATGGTGATCAGCCGTGAACGGGTGGCTGAGTTTAAAGAATGGGCGGAGGCTTGAAAAGACAGGTTGTGATTAATACAACCGGTGACCATTTAAAGAACTACTTCTTAACGCTTAACAGCCCTTATCATCTCTCTCTTTCCCGGTGGTCCCGGAATTTTTTCAATCGTAAAACCTGCTGCTTTCATAGCCCGCTGCACATCACCTTTACTGCAATATGTGACCAATAATCCACCTTCTGAAATCATACTGTACAGTTTTTCAAAAATTTCTTTTGTCCATAATTCAGGTTGAGCTGCTGGGGCAAAAGCATCATAATAAACTATACTGTATGCTTCGTCAGTTGAAAATTTCTGTAAAGTGGTATTATGTTTTGTTAGCCTGAAATGTTGGGTAATCTCATATATCTCTTCCCGGCCGCACTGGTGCATTTTCTCAAACAACCGCTGGTAATGCGGCAGGTTCAG
>CAYPBW010000052.1:0-2788 GCA_964409055.1 uncultured Chitinophaga sp.
CAATATGGATGCAGGGGTTGGGGAGATTGCAGTTGGGGAAATGTTAAAGCGGGGTACGAGATGCGGGATTCGGGATACGGGATGCGGGATACGGGATGCGGGATACGGGATGCGGGATTCGGGATACGGGATACGGGATGCGGGATACGGGATACGGGATACGGGATGCGGGATTCGGGATACGGGATACGGGATACGGGATGCGGGATGCGGGATGCGGGATGCGGGATGCGGGATTCGGGATACGGGATACGGGATGCGGGTTATAGGGGGACATGGATGCCGATGACGGTGCCGCGGCCGGGGGCGGAGTCGAAGTCGACGGTGCCTTTCAGGTATTCAATACGGGTAATGATATTGCGGAGGCCGATGCCTTCAAAGTTCTCTTTGTCGTTGGGATCGAAGCCTTTGCCATTGTCTTCAATGGTACCACTGATGCCGTCTTTGTCGCGGATCAGGGAAATGTCGAGGGTGGTGGCGCCGGCATGTTTCAGGGCATTGTGCACACATTCCTGTACCACCCGGTAAAGGACGGTTTCTACATTGGAATCGAGCCTTTCTTCCAACCCTTCGGTGTACACATCTACCTGCAGGATTTTACTGCTGAGCTTGTTCACAAATTCCTGTATGGCGGTGGCGAGGTTGTTTTTGAGCAGGGCATTGGGCATCATGATGTGGGAAACGGTGCGGACTTCCCGGCAACTTTCGTCAACCAGTTGTATTACTTTTTCCAGGGCCTTTTTTTGCTCTTCACTGGTAAACTGCATTTCGGATTCAAAGGCCGACAGATTCATTTTGGCAGCACTCATCATTTGCCCCACACCATCATGCAGGTCTTTGGCGATGCGCTGTCTTTCCTTTTCTTCTGCTTCGAGGATGGCCCGGGCGGCTTCTTCCTGCTGCTTCATCAGCTCGGCCTGCAACTGGCTTTCTTTTTTCAGCTTGTAGCGTTTGTATTGCGAATGGGCCAGCAAGGCCAATAAGAGGATGAGACCGGCAATACCGATGAACAAATAATTCTGCATCCGCAGCCGGTTCTTTTGCGCCTGTATCTGCTGTTCTTTACGGGCAGACTCATATTGCGAATTCAGCTTTTGAATCTCTTTTGTTTTTTCCAGGTTAAAAAGACTGTCACGCAGGGCAGAACGTTTGTTGAAGTATTCAAAGGCTTTTTGAAAATCGCCCTGCTTTTGCGCTACGGAGGATAATTCGTTGTAGTTATTGGATTGCAGTTCGGGGTACTTCAGCTTTTCTGCCATCTTATTGCTCAGGGTTAAATAATCAATGGCTTTGGCATAATCGCCTTTGCCATTCATGGCCACGCCGAGGTCGGAGTAGGTGAGGGCAATGGCAAAACTATCCTTGAGCAGTTGGCGGATATTGAGTGCCCTCTGCAGATTTTCAATGGCGAGATCGTATTTTTTTTCGATGACATACACACCGGCAATATTGCTGAGGGAATAAGAAACACTGAGTGAGTCACCGGCTTTTTCTGCCAGCCTCATGGAAGAAGTGTAGCGGTTGATGGCTTCTTTATAGTCGTTCCGGTATTCAAACACTACGCCTGATTCATTTAATATCATGGCGATGCCGGCGGTGTCGTTCAGTTGCCGGTAGATGGCATCAGCTTTATTGTAATTGGTAAGGGCTTTATCGAGGTCTTTTGTTTTGCGATACAATTTGGCGAGGTCGTTGTAAACAGGCGCCAGTTTCTTTTTGTCATCATTCTTTTCAAAGATGGAAATGGATTCCATAAAATTTTTGGCGGCAACATCATATTTACCGCTGAAGTAGCTGGCTACCCCAATCTGGTGTTTGAGTTTGGCTACACTGGATGAATCGGCTTTTTTGCGGGCCAGTTGCAGCGCTTTATCTCCGACAATGATGGTAGAATCAAAATTTTTCATCTGGTAACTTTCTACCAGCTGAATGGCTGCATTGATCTGCTGTTCATAGGGCCTGCTGGACTGCATTACGCTGCGCAGGCTGTCGGTATTTGGCTGCGCCATGCTGCACAGGGAAAGGATAAGGAATGATATGGCAAGGCTGAATCGCTGCATGAAAAGATCAGAGGTTTAATACATCTTTCATGGTGAAGAAGCCTTTTTTGTCTTTGATGAATTCCGCAGCCAGTACGGCACCGGTGGCAAAGCCGGTGCGGCTATGGGCAGTATGTATGATCTCGATATTGTCAATAACGGAGGAGTATTTTACGCTGTGTGTGCCGGGGGCGGGGTCTACCCGCTGGCTGATGATCTCGAGGTCTTCAGGATTATCGCTTAGTTCGTTTACCCATTGCTTTTTTCTTTTCACTTTTTCCAGTATCTGTTCGGCCAGTGTAATAGCTGTACCGCTGGGTGCATCTTTCTTTTGGGTGTGATGGGTTTCTTCCAGTATCACTTCGTATTCTTTGTGCGGGGCCATCAGTTCGGCCAGTTTTTTATTGACTTCAAAAAAGATGTTGACACCTACACTGTAATTGCTGGAGTAAACAAAGCCAGCGTTTTTTTCTGCGGCATGCTTTTTCATTTCGTCCAGTTTGTCCGTCCAGCCGGTGGAACCGCAGACAACCGGTATATCAAAGTCAATACACTTCTTCACATTTTCATAAGCGCTGTGCGGACTGGTGAATTCAATGGCTGCATCAGCAAGGGCCATTTTTTCCCGGGTGAATTCATGCAGGTTGGGCTGATCGATTTTCAATATCACCTGGTGGCCACGTTGTACAGCTACTTCTTCAATAGCCTTGCCCATTTTGCCGTAACCTATTAATACAAGTTTCATGTTT
>CAYPBW010000052.1:2888-4949 GCA_964409055.1 uncultured Chitinophaga sp.
TTTATTTGCCAATCTTCAGGATAAGACTCAGGCCATTTGTCCTGGCAAGGTCACTATAGCCGGGTTTGATGCGGAGGCTGAGGTCGGGGCTTACATCAAAACTTTTAAGATGGGCATCTACGGTGGCATCTACCACATTCAATCCCCAAAGCAGAATAAAGACAAGTGCAGAATAATCAATGTCACGACGAAACTGGTTGCGATAAAACTTGAGTGATTCTTCACTGAGTGGTTTCAGGTTGTCTTTGATATTGACAAAGGAAGCAGAGTCGGTACGGAAAACCCGCATATTGTATTTGACACGGTAAGCAAACTTGGTGTCTTTATAGTTACCGAGATTGTAAATAAAAATTCCGGCACAGGTGCCCAAGGCGCCGTAAACGATGGGCAGTTTCCAGTATTTCTTATTGTATATCTGCCCAAGCCCCGGCAATAAGGCAGAACGAATAGCTGCTTTGCGGGGGCTATGTGCTTTGCTCAACGAATCGTAACGGCTGCCAATGTTTTTCTTTTTGCCAGTTACAGGAATTGAATCTTTGGCAGAAACAGCAACAGGCTCTTTTTCCTGTGCATATAGACAAGAAGAAGTAAGAATGAGTAGTGTGAAAATAATTACTGAAGCTATTCTCATGATTAATCAAGCGGTGCATTCATTTGCCGGAGAATCTTGTTCAGTTCTTCTGTTGAGTAATAATCAATAGTGATCTGTCCGCTGCCGTTCCGGCTGTGCCTGAGTTTTACCCGGGTACTGAAATGCGATGCTAATTTATCTTCAATTCGCTGAAAGGGACCCGGTAACTGGCTTTTTGAAGTTTTTTTAACAGCGCCATCCTTATAAAGGTTTCTTACTAAGGCCTCTGTTTGCCGTACAGAAAGTCCTTTGTTCTTTATTTCTTTGAAGATGTACAGTTGTTTGTCAATGGTATCCACATTGATCAGTGCCCTTGCATGACCCATGCTTAATTCACCGTTTCTGACGGCCAGTTGAATATCAGGAGGCAGTTTCAGCAGGCGGATAAAGTTGGCTACCGTACTTCTGTCTTTGCCCATTCTTTCTGCCACTTGCTCTTGTGTGAAGTCCAGTTCCTCCATCATTCGTTTGTAGCTGAGGGCAATTTCCATCGCATTCAGATCTTCCCGCTGCAGGTTTTCTAATAATGCCAGTTCCAGAAGCTGCGCATCATTGGCTTGCCGGACATAAGCCGGAATATCCTGGATGCCGGCCAGTTTGGAGGCTCTCCATCTTCTTTCGCCGGAGATCAGCCTGTATTTGCCGGAAGGTAGTTTTGAAACAGTGACCGGCTGAATGATATCATGCATTTTGATGGACTCGGCCAGTTCCTGCAATGCTTTTTCATCAAAATCACGACGGGGCTGTTTTGGATTGGCTTCGATATCTGCAATCGGGATACGATTAATCCCTGTTACGTTCTCCACTACATTTGACTTCAGGTGCCCGCTGCTTGTTTTCAGGTCTGAGTCGATACTCTGCAGCAAAGAACGGATGCCTTTACCAAGTAGTTCTTTATTTTGTTTGGGATTGGTCATGTTGTTGGTTTAGGGTTTAGAGTTTAAGGTTGAGTTTCTGCATTAGGTAATTAACATTAAACTTTAAACTTGTTACAGCTCTAAAATCCTTTCCTCGTTTTTAATTTTCGTCATATCGTTTTTCTGCAGAATTTCCTTGGCCAGGTTCAGGTAGTTTACAGATCCTTTACTATTGGCATCGTAAAGGATAACAGGTTTGCCGGCACTGGGTGCCTCAGCCAGTCTCGCATTGCGGTGAATAATAGTACTGAATACCATCTCATCAAAATGGCGGCGAACCTCGCTTACTACCTGGTTGCAAAGACGGAGACGGCCATCATACATGGTCATTAATATGCCTTCAATAACCAGCGATGTATTCAAACGGCTTTGTACGATCTTGATGGTGTTGAGTAATTTACCCAAACCTTCCAGTGCAAAAAACTCTGCCTGTACAGGAATTACAACAGAGTCAGCAGCAGTCAGTGCATTTACGGTTATCAAACCAAGCGAAGGAGAGCAGTCAATGATGAT
>CAYPBW010000052.1:5049-17174 GCA_964409055.1 uncultured Chitinophaga sp.
GTAGTGGTTTTGCCAACACCTCCTTTCTGATTTGCAACGCCAATGATTCTTCCCATTTTCAGTAATCCTGTATTTTATAACGTAATGGTCTTTCCGATTTCAACTAAATGCAGTGTGCAACCAGCTTTTTCAAATGCAGCGGTTGCTTTTGCATGGTCAATTTTTATAAAACCAAAAGTGTCGTAATGTACACCAATAATGGCGTTACAGCCAATCATTTTGGCTGCTTCTGCCGCATCTTCATAGCCCATGGTAAAGTTGTCGCCAATGGGTAAGACCGCAAAATTTAGTTTTGCCCACCTTGGTATCAGTTGCATATCAAGGGTAAGAGCCGTATCGCCGCTATAATAAAAACTTCCTTCTTCATTAGAGATAATAAAGCCCATGGGATTACCACCATAGCTGCCATCAGGTAACCCGCTGGAATGCTGGGCTACTACGCAACGAACGCTGAAACCTTCAAAATGCCATTGGCCTCCTGTATTCATCGGGTGGGCATTGGTCACTCCCTTTTTGCCCAGCCATTCATAAATTTCCCAACTGCAGACAACTTTGGCGCCGGTAGCTTGTGCAATGGCCACACAATCGGCAATATGATCTACATGACCATGAGAAACCAGTATATAATCGGCTTCGATACCGGCAATGTTGATATTCTTTGCCAGTTCATTACCTGAAATAAAAGGATCAAACAAAAGCTTTTTGCCGTTTGTTTCCACCAGGAAGCAGGAATGGCCATAATAGGTGTACTTCATACTGTGAAATTTGAAGGATGGCAAAAATAAGTGTTCAGCCAAACAATGCCCATAACATAGGCCAGCTTAAATTTGATGTTTATTCTTTATGCGTAATACTCCTTTTTGGTGGATTTTGATCGGTTTCATGGCCTTGCTGGATATTTATTTTTTCCAGGCACTGAAAGTGGTGGCACATTCTGCCTCTCCCCGTACCCGAACCATTCTTTATACTAGTTACTGGGTGTTATCAGTTGCGGCCATCATTGTACTGATGGTGTTGCCTTATATCCATTTTGAAAAGCAGGCCCGTTTTGCCCGGACTACTATTTTCTCCATTATTGCCGGTTTGTTTTTCGCCAAATTAATAGCCGCTTTCTTTTTTGTGCTCGACGACCTGCGAAGGGGGGTGCAATGGGTAGCCGGCAAACTTTTTTTTCAAAGAACAGAGGGAGCAGACTTGCAGTCCGGAGAGAATATTACCCGGTCGGCTTTTCTTAGCTGGGCAGGTATGATGATGGGAGGTACTTTATTTGGCACATTGGTATATGGTTTTGGCAACAAATACCGCTACCAGGTAAAAAAAATCAAGCTGTCATTTGATAACCTGCCTTCGTCTTTCAAAGGATTAAAAATTGTTCATATCTCCGATATTCATTCCGGCAGTTTTACGGATAAACAGGCGGTGATGCGTGGGGTGGAAAAAATCCTGAAAGAAAAACCGGATTTGATTCTTTTCACCGGTGACCTGGTAAATAATGTGGCCGAAGAAATGAATGACTATATTGATGTCTTTGATAAACTGAAAGCTCCGCTCGGGGTTTATTCTACCCTCGGCAACCATGATTACGGTGAATATGTGAACTGGGACAGTGAGGAAGATAAAAAAGCCAACCTGGAGCGACTGAAACAGGTGCATGCAGCCATGGGCTGGAGATTGCTGATGAATGAGCATGTTGTTTTAGAGAAAGGTGAGGACAAGATTGCTTTATTGGGTATTGAAAACTGGAGTGCCAAAGCGAGGTTTCCCAAGTATGGTGATCTGAGAAAAGCATATACCGGGACTGAAAACTATCCCTTTAAAATCTTAATGAGCCATGATCCTTCTCATTGGAAGGAAGAAGTGGTTCCCTCTTACCCTGATGTAAACCTTGTGCTTTCAGGTCATACCCATGGTATGCAGTTTGGGGTAGAGATTCCCGGCATCAAATGGAGTCCTGTGCAATATGTTTACCGGGAATGGGCCGGTTTATATGAAAAGGAAGTGGCGGCTGGACAGTCTGTAGCCCAAAGGCTGTATGTTAATCGGGGCTTTGGCTTTATTGGTTACCCTGGCCGGGTAGGGATTTTACCGGAGATTACTGTACTTGAGCTTTCCTGATGCTTTTTTATTGCTTCTTTCTCAATATTTTACCGGATAATTTCGTTTTCAAAGTCGTTAGAAAACATATTAAACCATTATTTAACTTTTTAGTCATAAAAACCGCATGAGGTCCCTATGGACAAATTTGCCAATATCCCGGAAAACCGACTCAACTGCCCGATGCTAAAAAAGTGGCCCATACTGCTTATTATGGTAAGCCTGTTGTGTGTAAACACATTTGCACAAGACAATAAGGCTGATTCTGTAATTGTGCCTGCCAAAGAGATTTCGCTTATTGATACGACTATTGATTATGATGCCCTTTTCAGGGATTTTGATGCCTTCATGGACTCCATTCTTTCTCCCAACAGTTATTTTCTCAGCAGTTTGTCAATTGGAAAGGGCTATTACAATTTTGAATCAAAATCGACAGCAGCCATTACCACTGCTAAAAAGCTTACCTACTCTCCGCTTTTGGGCTATTACCACAAAAGTGGATTTGGACTGACGGCTACAGGTTACATGGTTGATGACGGGCAGAAGATGAATTTATTCCAGGGAGGAATATCGCCATCTTTCGATTATCTTAAGAATAAAGATTTTGCAACAGGCATTTCTTATACCAAATTCTTTACAAAAGACTCATTGCCTTTTTATACTACGCCTATTCAGAATGAGATATATGCTTATTTCACCTACCGCAAATGGTGGATAAGGCCCATGCTGGCAGCTAGCTATGGGTGGGGAAGCCGGACTGATTATATGCAAAGAGAGGAATTAATACAGGACCTGCGGCTTAGAAGAAGAGGGTTCACTTATATCAATACAGAGGAAACCATCAGCGATTTTTCACTGATTGCATCGCTTCGCCATGACTTCTACTGGCTGGATGTGTTTACCTATAAAGATCATATCCGGTTCACACCACAGGTTTCTTTTACCAGCGGTACACAGAAATTTGGTTTCAACCAGTCATCAAGTACTTATGCAACTACTGTCAGAACCGGGACTAATGTTCTTTTTAACAGTGAGAATGTTTACCTGGATGATCAAATTAAGTTTCAGCCTCTTTCACTCACACTGTTTCTGCGTGGTGAATACTCTATTGGAAAATTTTTCATTCAGCCGCAGCTAATGCTCGACTATTATTTCCCGGCAAATACAGATAATTTCAATGCCATTTTTCAGATGAACCTTGGGTTTATCTTTTAACAGGAAGCACCTTAATAAAATCTTCACAGGTTTTGTACAATAGCCGGTTACTTTTTTTGTTTTTGAAATTACCTATTACTCGTTAACGGAATTTAACAAGCCACTGGTTTATATGGCATTAAACTTGAAACTTTTCGGGGTCAAATTTCACTAACCAAATTTTTAAAAAAGTATACACATGAAAACAAAACTCCTTTTGCTCTTCGCAGCCTTTTTTGTATCCGCCGCCAGCATGGCCCAATTCCATCTCGGGATTAAAGGGGGCGCCAATATTACCAAGGTGGATGGTAAATCGTTTAAAGATGAGTTCCGTTATGGCTACCACCTGGGTGGCTTTGCAGAAGTAAGAATGGGAAATAAATTCGTTTTGCAGCCGGAAGTTCTTTTTAACCAGTATGCCACAAAACTGGACAGCAGCTTTAAAAATGTTTACCAGGATGTGTTTGATGGAAACAGCAACATTAAACTGAATTATATTTCTATTCCAATCGTACTCAATTACAAACTGATTGGCAGTTTTCTCAGTTTGCAGGCAGGTCCACAATTTGGCATCCTGATCGATCAGAGCAGGACCACACTTCAAAACGGGGCCGATGCTTTCAAAAAGGGTGATTTTTCTATGCTGGCAGGTCTGAACTTCAAAGTGGGCCCTATGCGTATCAACGGCCGTTATGCAATCGGCCTGAATAATATCAGTGATATAACTGATGATAATAAGTGGAATAGCCAGGGTTTCCAGGTTTCCGTAGGATTAGCGCTTTAAACATAATCTCAGCCATGAATAACTAAGGCCCTCCGGACAGGAGGGCTTTTTTATGCTATTAATTCATCTTCAATGACATAATTTGGCAGTTTTCCGGACCGGGCATGAATCTTGGCAATACTGAATTCCCGTTATACTTTTAACCCGCATCCTGTTTCCGTTATAGCAGGGTGACAATATGTCTAAAGTTTTTTTAAATGAGTATAGAAAAGTATTTATTACGATCTGAGGATGAGATGGATTTTATTCCGATAATTCCCTTAAATGAAAGTGATCATGATGGAGCAGATGGTATAGAAGTGCCTGCAGAAATTCCGCTGTTGCCTTTAAGAAATACTGTCCTTTTTCCCGGTGTTGTGTTGCCTATAACCGTCGGCAGGGATAAAAGCATAAAAGCCGTAAATGAAGCTTATAAAGGCGATAAACTGGTAGGTGTTATTGCGCAGAAGGATACCAATATAGAAGACCCTTCAACCAAAGACCTGGAGGATATTGGAACAGTGGCCAGGATCGTAAAACTGATCAAGATGCCTGATGGGGGTACCACTATTATCATACAGGGGAAGAGTCGCTTCCAGGTTGAATCTATATTGATGGATGAACCTTATTTCCGGGCAAAGATTAGAAAACTGGAAGAGGAAGAAGCTCCCAAGGATGAAGATTTCAAAGCTTATGTAGCCAATATCAAAGATCTGGCTGCGGATATTGTACAGTTATCACCTAATATTCCTACCGAGGCTTCTATCATTCTTCGCAATATTGAAAATCCTTCCTTCCTCATTCATTTTGTTTCCAGCAACCTGAATACGGACATTAAGGACAAACAGCGGCTGCTGGAACTGAACCAGATCAGGCAAAGGGCTGATCTGCTAATGCAGTTACTGCAAAAAGAATTGCAGTTCGCAGAATTGAAGAATAAAGTAACCACTAAAACAAGAACAGAGATTGACAAGCAGCAAAGAGAGTATTTCCTGCAACAACAGCTGAAAAGTATCAAAGAGGAGTTAGGCGGCGATTCGAACTCCCAGGAAATAAAAGAAATGCAGAAAAAAGCGGAAGCAAAAAAATGGCCTGTTGCTGCAAAGGAAATGTTTAAGAAAGGAGTAGAGAAACTGGAACGAATGCATCCCAGCACACCGGATTTTTCGGTGGTTTATAATCACCTGGACCTGATGCTTGAACTGCCATGGGAAGATTATACAGAAGATATATATGATCTGAAAAAAGCAAAGAAGACCTTAGATGCAGATCATTATGGCATGCAAAAAATTAAAGAACGGATTCTGGAATACCTGGCAGTACTGAAGCTGAAAGGTGATATGAAGAGTCCGATACTTTGTTTTGTTGGCCCCCCGGGTATTGGTAAAACATCATTAGGAAAAAGCATTGCCAGTGCTATTGGCAGAAAATATGTAAGGCTGAGTCTTGGAGGTTTGCATGATGAAAGTGAAATCAGGGGACACAGAAAGACTTATATCGGGGCTATGCCCGGCAGGATTTTGCAATCAATACGTAAAGTAAAGTCTTCAAACCCGGTAATGATACTGGATGAAATAGATAAAGTGGGTAATGATTTCCGCGGAGATCCATCCTCTGCTTTGCTGGAAGTACTGGATCCGGAGCAGAATAACACTTTCTATGATAACTATCTTGAACTGGAGTATGACCTGAGCAAAGTGTTGTTCATTGCTACGGCCAATAATATTCAAAATATACAACCTGCATTGCGGGACAGGTTAGAAATCATTGACCTTAGTGGATATGCCGTTGAAGAAAAAATTGAAATTGCCAAACGGCATCTTTTACCAAAGCAGAAAGAGATGCATGGACTCAAGAGCAGCCATTTCAAAATCTCTGACAAAATGCTGGAGAAGATTATCCAGGATTATACCCGGGAGAGTGGTGTAAGAGAACTGGACAGACAATTGGCAGCGGTAATGCGATACCAGGCTAAGGAACTGGCCCTTAAAGGAAAGCTTAAAGCAAACATTACGGCTAATGATATTGAAAAAATATTGGGCAAACCCCGGTATAGCAATGATTTGTATAAAACAGCAAACATGCCCGGTGTGGCAGTAGGTCTTGCCTGGACTTATGTGGGGGGAGATATCTTATTCATTGAAACAAGTTTAAGTGATGGTAAAGGTGAATTAAGACTTACAGGAAACCTGGGTAATGTGATGAAAGAAAGTGCCAGCACAGCCTTAACTTATTTACAGGCCAATGCTAAACGATATGGTATAAATCATACTCTCTTTGAGAAAAAGAATATTCATATTCATGTACCTGAAGGAGCAGTCCCTAAAGATGGTCCCAGCGCAGGCATTACCATGATGACGGCCATCTCCTCAGCACTGACTGGCAAAAAGGTCAAGCCTTTCCTGGCTATGACAGGAGAAATAACCCTTAGAGGACAGGTATTGCCCGTTGGCGGAATAAAGGAGAAAGTTTTGGCCGCTAAAAGAGCCGGACTCAAGGAGATTATTCTTTGCTGGCAAAATGAAAAGGATGTCCAGGAAATAGAGTCTGCTTTTATAAAGGGAATCCGGTTTCACTTTGTAAAAAATATGAGCCAGGTGCTGGAATTGGCACTTGTAGAATAATTTTTTCATCCTATTCAACCAACAGTCAGGAATATTGTTATACCTGTACATGTTGGTTGTTTACTAATTACCGTTGAGGTAAGAAGGTCCCCCTGGTTGCTGGGGGATTTTCTTTTCGTAAAGGCCTAATTTCGTTGCCTGTGAAGCTTATCTTGCTAATACTGACTGTTTTCCTAAACACAGGTGTCTTTTCACAAACACTTGGAGGCAATTCTGTATTTAATTTTTTAAAATTATCCAATACACCTCAACTATCAGCCTTAGGAGGAGTGAATGTATCCAGTATGTCCAATGATATTGGAATGAGTTTTAATAACCCGGCCCTGTTAAAGCCTTCCATGCATTCCCAGATGAATGCAGTATTTAATAGTTTCTATGGGGGCATTAAGGTTTATCATTTGTCACTTGGGTATCGCAATGAGAAGTTGAATACTAATTTTAGCTGGGGACTTAATTACTTCGGTTACGGAAATACCCCTCAAACAGATGCTTCAGGCAACGAACTGGGTGATTTCAGACCGGTAGACTGGGTAATGCAATTATCTGCCTCAAGAAAATACCTTGAAAAATGGAGTTACGGTCTTACAATAAAGTTTATTAATTCAAACTACGGGCAATTCAGGTCAAGTGGCATTGCGGCTGACGTAGGTTTACTTTTTCATGATACAGCCAGCTTGTTTTCTGCATCCATCGTAGCTAAAAATATGGGTACTCAGCTGAAGCGGTACAACGGCTCTTCAGCGGATGACCTGCCTTTTGATCTTCAGGTAGGGTTCACCCAAAGGCTGGCCAAAGCGCCTTTTGGTTTTTCACTCACAGCTCAGCGAATACACCAGTTTGATATCCTTTATAATGATACCCTGTTCAATAACGAAAACGGTTTTGAGAATGCCAGCCAAAAGAAATTTACCATAGATAAACTGATCAACCATTTGATAATAGGAACCACAATTTATGTAGGTGACAGGTTGGAGATACAGGCGGGGTATAATTTTTTACGAAGAAAAGAGTTGAATATAGGGGGCCTTTCCAATGGCCTGAACGGGTTTTCAATCGGAGCCGGGGCACTGTTTGGAAAATTGCAGGTTCGTTATGCAAGGGCTTATTATCAAAGCAATACTGCCTATAACCAGTTTGGGTTGAACATGCAGCTCAATCAGTATTTTGGCCTGGGAAATTTTGGTAAAAAGATCGGCTGGTAATTTTAGCCGATCAGTTTGTAAATCTCAAAAGCTTCTGCGTACTGGCTGTCGCACTGTACCCCCCTGACTTTGGCTAAGGAACGGATAAAATCCGGGTTCATATAATTTCTATGCGATTGCGAACGATATTGATTAAGGGCTTCAATTTTCTTGTCAATTTCCTGTTCAGACAGTTTCATAAAAAAATTGGTACTGAAACTGTAATTATTCCAGGGTAGTTCATAGCCTGCAAAACTTGTATTCTTAAAAGCCCTTAAGCCTTCCTGGTGAATGACCTGGTGGTCCTGGTGTACATCCGATGCGGCGGGTAATAACACCAGGTCCGGCCTGATCTGTTTGTTCAGTTGTAATAATTCTTCAAGTATCTGTTGTCTTGATGCGGGCAGTTCCCTTACTTCATAATTAAATAAAATCAGGTTGGGGGAATGAATGCCAAGTGCAGAAGTGGCGTTCTTGCATTCCAATTCCAATGTATTCGCCGGTATTGTTGCAGGCAGGGATTTAGAGCAGAGGCAAAAAGCGGCATAATATACCTCTTTTCGCTCGCTGCAGAATTTGGCAATAGTGCCTCCGCAACCCAGTTCACCGTCGTCAGTGTGGGGGGCAAGTATTAATATTCTGTTTGCAAGAAGCATCAGACAAAAATAATCTTATGTTTCGAGATTCCTAATCAGTAATCATTATTGTAGAATCATTTAGCATGGGAAGGTTTTGTTGAAACATTTTATTAAGCAAGAATCTGAAAAGATTAATATTAGACATGCCTTTATAAAGGCCGTTATAATTTCTGTCTGGAAGCAATACAGCATTTAAATTCATGAATTGATAGTGAGTATCAAATTTACCACGGATCTCCCTGATGCCGTGGTCACCGATAAGAAAAATGACAGGCTCGTTTTTACTTGCTGATATTATTTCATCAATCAGCTTTAATAATTCAGAATTAGTGTATTTCAGATAACTTATTCTGGCTTCTTTATTGTAATAGAACTCATCTTTGAGTAATTCAAGGGGGAGTTGCTGGCCAGCACTGTCATAGAAAAACGGGTGATGTGGCATGATCAGATGACTGTATACTAATTTAGGGTTCTCGCTTTTTTTGTGAATAGTTTTTTGTGTCGCAGCATATATTTTCTGATTGTTTACCATGTCCGCAATCAGATACTTTTTGATCATGAATGATATCTTGAAAGTAGTGATCAGGTGATAACCCAGGTCTTTCATGATCCTGTAAGTAAATGTATGCCTGGTGATAGGTTCAAGTTTTCGGGTCAGAAAGGTAGGGATAGTAACGGAGGGCTGTCCTTCAAAGTCAAAAATTGAATGGTTATAAAACTCGTATCCTTCGTTTTGCAGGTAAGAAATGACCCGGCTGCGCTTGATTGCGTCGCGGCTGATTTGAATATCTGTTTTGTTGCTGTTGACATGTTTGATCCCTTTGAGATAATTCATTGAAAGCATTGAGGCAACAGAATATTGTGTAAAATTGTAATTACTCATACTGCTGTCAACAATAAAAAAACCTCTTTCTCTTAATGCGTTTTCAAATTTGCTGTTATCGAAGTTGAAAAGATCATTTAACTGACGGTTTCCGGGGTATCCATCGGCCACAATCAGGTATATATCTGGTTTAGCACAAGTGTCACATGGATTTAGTTTTTCATTGAATTCATTATTAATCTTCGGTGTCTTTGAACTTTTTAACGCCAGGGAAAAACTATCTGTTATTATCAAGATTCCCATCAGGGTATTCAGGTAGAGAGTCGCCTGGTAAAAATTCTTCTTTGATCTGGCAATATAAATAGAGACTGTAATTAATAACAGAAGTATAAACGGAAGAAGGAAGGAGTATTTTGAAATAAAACTTCCTGATAAATACTCTTTCAGAAAGTCATGCAATGGCCCAAAAAAGAATTGCAGGCATAACAGGAAAAACGAGAGTAATGCTGCCTTAAAGATATTTCTGTAGAAAAGCCAGAAAATACCAGTCAGTAATAGCCCCACCCCGCAATAAAGCAAAGCCAGCAATACTGCATCTCTTTGAGGAACCAGCCCATAATTATTCAAATAGCCATGTAAAACCCATGTTACGGGGAGAAGAATGATAAATAATATTTTTCTCTTTAAAATGGTTGTTATTGCTTTAATCATTTTTTCTCCATTAGGTATAATGTCCGCCCTGAATCAGCAATCGGCGCTTTAGAAGTTATTTTGAACCGTCTTTCAAAATACTTCTCGAATTCCTGAGAGTTATAGTTTATAAAAATGTCTTTTCTGTTTTTTAACAGTAGTTGTACTTTTTCATCATTTTTGGGTACAAACTCAATAATAAGATACTTGTTTGTTGTCAGCCCGAATAATTCAACAAGTTTACTGAAAGGAATATTCTTTGAAACTGCCAAATGGTGAATCAGGGCCAGCGCCATTGCCAAATCAAATTGACTGCGATTTAAGAATGAGGGCCTCTCTTCATTATTAAACCCGGTAGCAGGTGATGGGTTTGATAAATCAACTAATAATGGTAAAATATTTTGTTTTTTTTGACTTTTGAGATTGTTATACAGATTGTTTATGCAATAATGGTCAAAATCACCGGCAAGGGTGATAATTTTCTTTTCGGCCAGCAGGTAAGAGAATTCACCATTATTTGCTCCAAGATCAGCCGCAGTCTTAACTGAATCCATTTTGTCAAGCCATTCAGTGATTATTCTTTTCTTTTCAGCGAGGTAATTGTTTCTTCCGGCCGCCTCTTCATAATAGGAAGACCATGTGCTTTTATGTGATGGAAACTTCAGTTTAGTGACCAGAATTTCGAGGCTGTCAATAAGGTTTATTAGTTTTTTTCGGTTGAATAGAACCCTTTTTTGGGTTCCTGATTTGTTGCTATTACTAAATCTTGCATTCAGGTGAACATGTAAATAAGTATGAAATGAAAATTTGCTTTTGGCCGGAAGCAATGATTGAAGTATAGACAGCGGGATACCATCCGGCCAGGCAAGCATAAGCTGTTGTATTGGTATTTTTTTGTAGTGCATAAGTAACAGTGGCCCTAAGAAGCTTTCACAAAACTGCCTGTATGCTGCCCATGGTTCTTCTTCGTGATATTTTTCAAAAGAAAGAGAGTCAATAAATATCATCTTTTCCCTATGAAACTGGATATTGAAGGGAGTGGCATCCTTCAATATCATTCCCTTTTCAAGGGCCTTTTTTAAAATTTTTAATGTAAGTAATGCTGCATCCTTTAGCATATCAAAACTCCATTCGTAGGGATAGGATATAAATTGGAGCTGCTCTGGTTTTAGGGTTAGGTACCAGTCGGCTGTACCTGCCAGGTTCTCAGTAATTGTTTCATGGGGGATAAGTAATCCTGTTCTCACCAGTTCATCGTAGCATCCTGAAGAAATGAAATAATCAAAATCTTCTTTGAATAGTTTGTTTACCTGCCTGTAAAAAACTCCGTCTACTTTGAACATGAATCCGGAAGGATCCCTGAAAGAGGAATGAAGTTGTTCAACAGATTTCATCAGGAAGGTGAATTTTTATCTGTTTTTCGGTTTGTGCGGGTAAAAAAGGCTTTGATGTAGTTCTTTATGTTACGAAAAAAGAAGGCAATTCCTAATACTCCGGCAATAATTAGTTGTACCAGATAACTTCCGCTCCCCGGATCAATATATAGACAATATAATATCACAGGTAGTTAAGGTTTGTTTTAGGAGATAATGTCAGCACAGTTTCATACATCAGCTTGATTGTATTCTCAATATCATCCCGGTGCAGCATTTCTACTGTTGTATGCATATAACGAAGCGGAATTGAAATTAAAACAGATGGACAGCCATCATTTGAATAAGCAAATGAATCAGTATCTGTACCGGTACTACGACTCAAAGCTCTCCATTGTACCGGAATTTTTTTATTTTTTGCAATCTCTTCAACGATACCCAACAGTTTATTATGTACAGCAGGGGCATAAGAGAGGGAAGGGCCCTTACCCGTACTTACATCCCCTTCAATATTCTTATTGATCATAGGGGTAGTAGTATCATGTGTTACATCTGTAACAATGGCAATATTGGGTTTTATGCGCCTGGCAATCATTTCCGCTCCGCGAAGACCTATTTCTTCCTGCACTGCATTAACAATGTATAATCCGAATGGTAGCTTTTTGCTATTTTCTTTAAGTAGTCTTGCTACTTCGGCAATCATAAATCCACCAATGCGGTTGTCAAAGGCACGGCCAATATAATT
>CAYPBW010000053.1:0-8850 GCA_964409055.1 uncultured Chitinophaga sp.
TGACGCCGAATTTTATCCGTATGAGAAAAGTGGTATTGAACGAGGAAGAGAGAAAAAAAGTGCAAAAGAAGATGGAAGCGGATGCGGTATAAACAAGAATGGATTATTTAAAAAAGGCATCGGAATCATTCCGGTGCCTTTTTGTATATTAGAATAATGAAGTAAACAATTTCAGATCAGGTAAAACTTCAGTCATTTTGCAAAAAACATAAACCTTATTCAATAAAACCCATACATGAAAAAGCTGGTTGTATTACTGTTCTTTTTTTCTCCCGCAATAACTTTTGCCTGCATGTGTTCGCAATATCACCGGGATATGAACAGGGCTATCAAGGAATATAGCTTTATTGCTCATGTGAAAATTATAAAAAAATCGCTTCCTGAAAAAAGTGATACTTCTCTGGTAAAGCAATATTACGACCCGGGCAGCATTCGCAAAGTGGAAATAGCGATAATTGAACTATATAAAGGCACAAACAGAACACTTATTGCCGAATGGGGTGTCGGCACTTCCTGCGACATGGGGATGAGGGAAAATGAGGAATGGGTGCTTTTCGGCAACTATATTGATGATAAATACGTATCCGTCTCCTATTGTAATGTATGGATCAAGCTTGCCAATGCGGAGGGTGAGAGGCATTGGATGTACGATAGTGGCATTGAAGCTATACAGGACCTTAGAAAACTGGCTAATATTCCACAAAAGGAAATAAGGGACGGAAAGCTGGTTTCTTATTTTCAAAACGGAAATATTAAAGCAGAAGAAGAGTATAAAAATGGTTTACTGAACGGATATAGAAAAGTTTTTTATAAAAACGGAATAGTAATGAAGGAAGGAAGTTTTATCAATGGGAAGCCGGTCGGTTTACAAAAAGAATATTCAAATAATGGCCAGATGATCACCGAATTTTATTATGAAAAAGAACATATTACTCATTCTGTTTGGTGGTATGATACGGCATATTCAGCAAGACACTTTGATGCAATTTTTTTATCACCAATTGATAGTAATGAAAAAATACCACCACCAATAATACAAAAGGAAATGGAAAGCTGGTTTAACACCGTGACAGGCAACCGCTATGCTGTTATATATAGCAGAAGGGGACAGCTACTGAAAGAAGAATATGGTTTTTCAAACGAAATTTCAAAGCTAACCTGCGAATACTTTGAGTCCGGCAGGCTAAAAGGTGAAAATCATTATTTTAAAAACGGAGAAGTATCTATAGAAAAAAAGTGGGATGAAAAAGGAAATCTTTTAAGTGAAAAGCGATGGTTAAATAACAAAATTATTTTTAAAAGCAATTAACAAAAGGAGGATTGTTAATCACCATTAGTTCTTATATGTTATATACATTTGTTTATAAATGGCCGGTATAGCTTCCTCTGTCAACGATCTTTTACATCAATACTTTGATAAAGTGCTGGTGATGACGGTTCCCCGCTTTAAAGAAAGGCATGAAAGGGTTAAAGAAAGGATGGCCGGAATCAATTTCGAATTCTTTTTTGGTGCCGATAAAAATGAACTCGATAAAAAAGCTCTTCAGCTTATTTATCATTACAAGCCAGAAAATACGTTAGCTGTCAGGCAGGTTTTTCCGGCGCTGAACAATGGGGAGATAGCCTGTTCACTTTCCCACCGGATGATCTACCAGGCCATGCTGGATAATAACTGGCAGCGGGTGCTGATATTGGAAGATGATGTCGTGCCGGATTATACAACTCTGCCCATGCTGGCCAATTGCTTAAAGGAATTACCGGCTGACTGGGAGCTCTTTTACCTCGGCTACCTGAAAAATGAAAAGACAACCTTCGGTAAAAAACTGAAAATATCCTGGTATAAGATAATGGCGATGTTTGGTATGAGCCGGATGCCTGTTTCAATGCTCAGTAATGTATTACCTAAGCCATACAGCAGTTGCCTGATGAAGGCTGGCTTTCATGATTGTACCCATGCCTATGCAATAAGCCTGAAAGGCGCCCAAAAACTACTGGAAGCGCAAACACCGGTTCAATACCGGGCCGATAACCTGTTGTCAGCATTGGTGCTGAAGAAAAAGCTAAATGCTTTTATCAGTAAATCAAATCTGTTCAACCAGGAAATTTTCTCTGATATTACCAACAAATCTTATGTTCGTAAAGATCCAAAGCTTAACACCGAATGATTCCCAATATTCTTCATTTTATTTTTGGAATGGCCGAAGATTTCGGAGGTAAGCCTTTTTCATTTGCCCATTACTTGTCTGTTAAATCTGCTGTAGAGCTGAACAGACCCGAAACAGCTTATTTCCATTACCAGTTTAAACCTGAAGGGGAATGGTGGGAACGGGCCAAACCATTATTGACGCTGAACAAACTAAAGGCTCCTGATTCTTTCATGGGTCAGCCTTTATATCATGTTGCCCACAAGGCCGATGTAATTCGTTTGCAAATGCTCAGGGAAACCGGGGGGATATATCTGGACCTGGACACCATCAGCGTTAAACCTGTGTCGGACCTTCTTGGTCATTCCTTTGTTATAGGACAGGAATTAAAACCTGTATATGTTCCTAAAAACTGGCGCCAGCGATTGAAATTGAAAATCGGATTAAAGAGGAAATCTTCAGCAGGGGCAACCGGCCTTTGTAATGCTGTATTGCTTAGTGAGAAAAACAGTGATTTTGTTAATCACTGGCTGAGAGAATATAAAACGTTTAGATCCAAAGGAAGAGATAAATACTGGAATGAGCATTCAGTGCTTGTTCCGGAAAGGCTGGCCGCTCTATACCCGGCAAGTATCACTCAGCTTAGCCCCTATGCCTTTCATTATCCTTTGTATGATGCAGCCGGTCTTCGGGCCATGTTTGAAGAAAAAAATCAATTTCCGGGTGCTTACCTGCACCATCTCTGGGAATCTTTTTCATGGAATCACTACCTTTCAAAACTAACTCCCGATATTGTGCAGCAGAACGACACAACTTATAATCTTATAGCCAGAAGGTTTCTTTAGAAAGTAAATAACCTCACATGAAGATAGGTTTTGCAGGCAGATGGAGTCCCCTGGACAAAAAATCCTGGAGCGGAACCTATTATTTCAGCTACAATGAATTAAAAAAATACGGAGAGGTAGAGATATTTCACTTTCCTTATCCCAAATGGCTCTCTACTTACCTGATCAATGTTTATAAAAAGCCACAGAATCTTTTACGGAGAAATGTGGCTGTTGAGTTTCTGAAAGATTATGCCCGTCATTACAGCCATAAACTGGAAAAAGAACTCCTTCGACGTAAAGTAGATATTCTTTTTGTAGCATCTGCGCCCCAGCTTTTTGCTTATGCGGATCTTGATATCCCTGTTATTTTTCTGACCGACGGTACTTTTTACCAGATCCAGGGTTATTATGATACCTGGAAAAACTTTGCTCCTTTCAGCATAAGGCAAGGTATTGAGGTAGACAAAAGAGCATTTCTCAAAGCGACACATATCATGGCGGCATCAGGCTGGGCAAAAGAATCTGCAATCAGGGATTATGCTGTTGTGCCAGAAAATATTTCAGTGGTACCTTTTGGTGCCAATCTTGATTACATTCCGGCCGCTGATCAACTTGACTATAAGGCCAGCCATCAATGCCGTTTACTGTTTTTTGGTGTAGAGTGGACAAGAAAAGGCGGAGATATTGCCCTTGAGGCCTACTGGAAGTTAAAACAGGAAGGAGTTAATGCAAAGTTGTTGATTGTCGGTTGTGTGCCTCCGGCTCACATTGACGACCCTGATATAACTGTTATTCCATACCTGGATAAAAATAATCCTGCCGACTTTGAACGGATTAATGATATTTTATTAAACACCGATTTCATGCTGCTTCCTACCAGGGCTGAATGTGCCGGAATTGTTTTTTGTGAAGCCTCTTCCTATGGTATTCCTTCTGTTACTACTGATACCGGCGGTGTCAGTACCTATATAAAAAATGGAGTGAATGGCTTTACGCTTCCGCTGCAGGCTGGTTCCCGGGAATATGCAGATTGTATCAAAAGGATTATTAGCAATCCTCAGCTGTTGATTGATCTCAAGCGCAGTACCAGGGCCTATTATGATGAAACTCTTTCCTGGGAGGCATGGGGTAAAAGTTTTTATGAAATTGCACGGGCCTGCCTTAAACAGGCTGCTGTCTGATCACTAAAAGAACTGTACATTTGCTGAAATTTTTTGGCAATGAAAAAGTGGGTTTTGAAATCAGTCTTTTTTCTCCTTTTTTCTTTATCAGCCATGCTTGTATCAGCCCAGTGCTCAATTTGTACAAAGACTGCCCAGCAATTGGGTGAAAAGCCTGCAAAAGGAATGAACTCAGGCATCCTTTATCTTGCCTTTATGCCCATGGCCATTATTGGCTATCTTGGGTTTCGCTGGTGGAAAAATAATAAGGTTGATCAGCCTGCTCAGTAATCTTATAGTAATCCTCTGTAACCCATTCTCCAGGCATGCTTCAGGTGCGACAGGAATGCAAAAGCCTTATTCCTTTTATAGTGAAAAATGAGTTTCCTTTTTTTCAGCACATAAAGGAACATGTCGGAGTGAAACTTCTTTCCGTCCATTCTTTTTAATATTCCGGCATAGGTAAGTAAGGAATCCTTTTGTTTATTGTCTGCCCTATTGGAATGACAGAAAGTTTCAATGAAATGGATCATCTGGTTTCGAAGCTGCCTGTCCCGTGCTTCCTTGTCTTTGATAGTCGTCAGTGTACGGGAACTGTTTTGTGAATGATTTCTGTGCCATGTCAGTGTAAGAGGAATACAACCTATTGTACCAGCAGCCGCTGCATGCATACTCATCCACCAGTCATAATAAATATCAGCGGGGAATGGCACACAAAGCCGCAGCAGTTCTTTTTTGAACATACAGGCATGACCATGTACAGGGCTGTTGAAAACCAGTTTATGAAGATCGTCAATAGCTGTATACCGGACCTTTGGTGCTTCTGTTCTTCCTTCGAAATCATCATTCATAAAGTTGCCGGACAGCGAATAAACGAACGATGAACCGGCTGGCCAGCTTTTCATCATCAGTTCAATCTTGTCTTTTTCCCACACATCATCCTGGTCGCTGATGGCAATATAATCTCCGCTACAGAGTGTAAATACTTTCTCGAAATTTTTGTTATAGCCTATGTTCTTCTCATTCCTGAAAAGTTTTATGCGGGGCTCTATTGCCCGGAATTCTTCGATGATCTTTATTGTGTCATCTGCCGAAGTATCATCGCTGATGATTATTTCAAGATTAGTATAAGTTTGATCAGTAATTGACTCCAGTTGCTGTCTTATGTAGGCAGCACCGTTATATGTGCAAAGGGCTATTGATACGAGGGGTTGTATCGTTTCAGTTTTTGTCAATTCAGAAAGTTCCTTTTGCAATTCGGCGGATAGTAAAAAAACAATCAGCCAGGTAGTTTCTTTTTTTCGGGTAAACCAGCCCCGGATATTCTTTCATTATTCTTTGCAGGTTGGCCGGGTAATAGCTTAAAGGAACATACCTGAAAGAAACTCCCTCCCTTTTCAGTATATCTTCACCTTTCAGTATAGCTTCTTTTATATGTTCCTCATTGGTAAACTCTTCTTTATTAAATTCTGTGTGTGCAAATGCCAATAATTTTTGCCGGATCTTTTCTACGCCGCCCAAAAAAGAAAAATGCCAGCCTGCATGCGGGAGTGATGGATAGCTGTCCCGCTTATCCCTTAAACCCTGCGGCGTTATTTCTTTGAACTGCCTTGCAGTTGACGCAATACAACCTTTCCACCAACGGCTTTCACCGGTGTTTTGACAGTTTAAAAAATAATAATGAAAAAGCAGCGAGAACGCAACCGGCTTTTTATAGTGTTTTGCTTTATTGATGGCAGCTGGTAATGGTATCTCATCAAGATCACTGAGCAGCACCAGGTCATCGTCACTCATAAGTTGTGCAGCACTCATCAGAGCATTACGCTGATCATTTTCCAGTTTCCATGCAGCGCTGCCCGGGTTGTATTTATTCTGTTCTTCAAACACAAGACTCTCTGTGCTTTGCTTTACAGGAATGTAAATGATCTTATCCTCCCACTGCCGGAAACGGTCTTTTGCTTCCGGGAAATGGTAGGGTTTACTTTGTCCAGAATGGGTAATGTTTGATTCTGCAATGACAAAGTAGTCAACCTGCCTGTCAAGGAACTTTAAGCGAAACTCCAGCAGGTCCAGTTCATTGAAAAAAGTAAAGCAATCAAAAACTTTCATAAACCGGCCTGGTTTATACTGGATTGAACTTTTTTATGGCTTCCATCACAAAACGGTGGTGTTTTGGTTTGTTTGCACTGGCAAAACCACACTTCTTCTGTTTTGTCAAATGTCACCTTTACACTTTTATAAGGCATTCCTTCAATTTTTTTGTGGGCACTGTCGCAGAAAGGTTCTTTCTCAGAAAGACCGCAACTGCACCAGGAATACACTTTGCCGGGTTCTACCATAATGCCGGCTGGTTCACACTTTGCCACTCTCGGTAATCCTTCGTTCGCTATTGTTTCCATAGTTGTTATTTATCTGATATGTATTTGTAAAGATTGAAGTTTCCTTTGGGATAGAGTTTTTCAATTTCTTTTTTCAGCACAGCTTTATCTATGTCTTTCATCCTCCTTTGTTCGATCAGGTAAAAAGCCCTCTCTGCCAGCAGCCAGAATGTTTTATCGGTTAAATGTGATTTCTGGAGCAATTTCAGTACCATATCGTTTAGTTCTTTCACACCGCTGTTTTGAGACGCCACTGTTTTTACAACAGGTACTTCATGGTAATGTTTACTGAAAGATGGCGCCAGCATTTGCCGCAGGTTTTTAACAAAGAGGTCTGCATCAGGCCGGTCAGCTTTGTTCACTACAAATATGTCAGCAATTTCCATCAGGCCTGCTTTCATGGTTTGTACTTCGTCACCGGCTTCTGGTACTACTACTACGGCAGTAACATCGGCCAGGCCGGCAATTTCTATTTCGCTCTGCCCCACACCCACTGTTTCAACAATGATGTGATCAAACGGAAAAGCTTTTAGCAGATCACTTATTTCAATGATCTTGGGATGCAGGCCACCCATAGAGCCGCGGGTTGCCAGCGAACGGATATAAACACCCGGATGGGTGTACCATTCATTCATCCTGATGCGGTCGCCAAGCAGTGCACCCAGGTTAAACGGTGATGAGGGATCCACACAAATAATACCCACTTTTTTTCCTGTATTGACCAGGTGACCAATCATCGCATCCACCAATGTGCTTTTGCCTGCGCCCGGCGGACCTGTTATACCAATGATTTTTGTAGAGGAAGACGGAAGGGACTGCAGCAATGACTCATATCCCGGGTATTCATTTTCCACCAGCGAAATGCTCCTGGCCAATGCTTTTACATTACCCTGCTTAACCTGTTCTAATAATTCCTGCCACATAGAATGAACCGGATGTTGTACGTTTACAAAAGTATGCTGAACAAGTTACAGAATGACTGGCGGCGTCATATCATTTTCCTTTTTGCCGGGCTAATGCTGGCCAGTTTGTTTTTGCCAAGGGCCTTCTTAACTATATCAGTGTCGGGTTTTGTTGTAATGTCTTTAGCAGACAGAAATTTTTTCCAGTATATACGCCGTTTCCTGTCCTCACCACTTTTATGGGGGATGAGTTTGTTGTTTCTCATACCGCTGCTTACGGGTCTGTGGAGTGATGACACAGAAAAGTGGTTGGAGATGGTTCGCATCAAATTGCCCTTGTTAGTGCTGCCGCTGGCATTTGCCGGGGCAGTTAACTTATCTGCCCGGCAATGGGAGGGACTGGCAATCCTGTTTGTTTTATTGGTTATTGCTGGCACTATCTGGAGTGTGTTTTATTATGTGCAGGAAATGCATACAGTGAATGAAGGTTACCTGAAGGCCAAGGCCATGCTGACGCCGCTTAAGAACGATCGCATCCGTTTCAGCTGGTTGGTGGCCGTAGCTGTATTGACAAGCGGCTGGTTAGTGTATCAAAAAATTGAAACGAAAAAAGCGGCAGCTATTTCTTTGTTTGTAATTGCAATATGGTTGGCTATTTATCTTCATTTATTGGCGGTGCGAACCGGTCTTTTTTCTTTTTACCTGGCAATGATATTAGCAGCCTTTTGGCTGATAATAAAAAAAGTAAAATGGCAATATGGATTAATGCTGTTGTTTTTTGTTTTCTTACTACCGGTGCTTGCTTATTTCTTTATTCCCACTTTTCAAAACAGGGTGAAGTATATCCGTTACGATGCCGGTTATTTTCATAAAGCTCATTACTTGCCGGGTGGTAATGACGCCGTACGGGTAATTTCACTGAGGGCGGGCTGGTCAGTTATGCTGCAGAACCCGTTAAAAGGAACTGGTTTCGGTGATGTGCCTGCTGCTGTTAATGAATGGTATCGCATCAATTATCCTGAAATGCAGGAACAGGATAAAGTGTACCCTGCCAGCGAATGGCTGATGTATGGAGCCGGTGCCGGGTTGCCCGGTTTTATTGTATTCACCGTTTGTATGCTGATCCCTTTTTTAACAAGAGTACGTCATCAGCTTCCCTGGGGGATACTGAATGTAGCTGCTGCATTTAGTTTTTTGTTTGACATTGGCCTGGAAGTGCAGTTTGGTGTGTTCATTTATGCCTTTATCGTTTTATGGTGGTGGAAATGGTTAGGTGTCCCACAAAGCCACCAAGACCACAGCTAACAACTAAGCAGCTTATGTATTTATGAAAGCTCTTTATCAATAGAAATAATGTAATCTTGCGACTGTTATGCAATCATTGTCTGTAGTTATTGTTTGTAAAAATGAAGCCGGGATTATTGGCACTACACTGCAAA
>CAYPBW010000053.1:8950-14611 GCA_964409055.1 uncultured Chitinophaga sp.
CTATTCTTTATTGAGCACTATTTTTCTCTTATTCCCTAATTTGCAGCTAAAAGCGTTGACCAATTTCATTCCCATATTTCCCCTCGGCATTGTGGTATATCCCGGTGAAAACCTGAACCTGCACATCTTCGAACCGCGGTACAAACAGTTAATCAGTGAATGCAAAGAGCTGAATAAACCATTTGGTATACCGACGGTGATCGAAAACAAAGTGCAGGATTATGGATCACTGGTGGAAATCATCGAAATCAGCAAAGTGCATGATAACGGTGAAATGGATATCAAAACAAGGGGCAGCCGCATCTTCCGGATACTGGAAGTGATAAAGGAGATTCCCGATAAACTATACAGCGGGGCCATCGTTACTTACCCGGATAATTATGAGCAAGGCAACCCGGATGTGATGCGGAAAGTGATGAACAGCATCCGTGACCTGCATAAACTGCTCAAAGTGACAAAAGAGTTTAAAAAGGAAGACATCGAATTAAACAGCTATGATGTGGCACATCATATAGGTTTGTCGCTGGAAGAAGAATATGAATTGCTGGGCCTCATGGATGAACGGCAGCGGCAGGAATACCTGAAACGTCACTTAACCAAAGTAATACCGATGGTGGCGGGAATGGAGCAATTAAAAGAGAAAATAAAACTCAACGGCCACTTTAAGAATTTGAGTGGGTTTGATTTCAGTTAAAAAAAGTATGAAACGCTTATTAGTCGGGATTTTTTTGATTATGTTTTCTTTTGCCTGCTTAAGCCAGCAAAAGATTAATATAGATTCATTGTTCGCCACTATTAATAACAATGACTTATATATTGCTCCAAAAATCGGCGGTTTAAGTTTAACTGTTAAAGCATCTGATATTGCTAACAGTAATTCTTTATCTAAACCCGAAAAAATTGCCATCTCTTCATTTCCCTACAGTACTAGTGAACTTCTCGCTGCGTATACTAAGGAGTTCTTAATGCAAAGGCTCTTACCTCTATTAAACGATAATGAAAGGGATTTATATGCTAATGCGATGTTGTATTGTTTATTTAATAACAGACAATTGGGCAAGCTGATCGGAATTAGCAAACAAGAATGGATAAGTAGCGGCCGGGCTGAGCGAGATAAAGAACACTGGATATGTTTATTAAACCAATTCAATCTAATGTAGTTATCGGCTAATGTATGTAATAGGGTGATAGTTCCTCTATTGTTCTCCCCTTTTCCTTGTTATTTCATAGCTGATTGAAGCGCCAAGCCATAGCGAAGTTAGATTGGCGAGGGTAGGGTCTTCAATAATAAAGGCATTTACTGAAGCCTTGATTTTTTGGTATTGGTAACCTAAACTAATTCGTGGGCCAAAATGAAGCAAGGTGCCTTTATAATGCTTTGCAGGAAAAGGCCCGGTTTCAGTGGTGTCTGTAAGTGTAATATTAAATCCTGAATTAATATTGGTAAAGCCTATGCCACCTGTCAATAATAAATACCTCTCTTTGTCTTTTTTTAATGGAAACTTTTTTTCAATATCAATAAACGAATCGAATTTGATAGTTTTCTTTTCTTTCACATTGTTATACGGAGGGTTGGGATAACGTACGCCTTCCAGACGGTGTAACAAATTATATCTTGAATAGATGGTAGCAGATAGTATCCAATTATTTTTGAAACCCAATCCATAACTTCCATATATGCTGAAAGCCTGCCAAAATCTTCCGTCATCATCGGGTAATCCGTTATCACTTGGTAAAGGTCCTCTTTGTACATCTTCAATGTCTGTAGGGTATTGCCTGTAATCAATGCCAAAAGAAAAAAATGTTGATAAAACTGTCTTTTGCGATTGAGCTATTAAGCTAAAACATAACGCTAAGGCTAAAAAAACATTCTTCATTTCATTAATGTACTATTTTTATCCCAACTAATGATGCATGATCACCACCCTTTGCTTTGATTTTGGTAACACCCGGAAAAAAGTAGCCGTCTTTCAGGATGCAGAAATAAAAGAAGCGGTTACGCTGCCGGATGATTCGTTAGAAACCATTCAGTCGCTGATAAAAAAATACAACCCGCAGAAATCCATCCTTTCTTCTGTAATTGATCACAATGTGCAAATGGAGGAGGCTCTTGCTGCCGCCACAAAATTTCACAAGCTGAGCCATCATACTAAAGTAGCCTTTACCACACCGGTGGGTAAGCCGGAAACTATCGGAGCAGACAGGCTGGCCCTGGCTGCGGCTGCCGTTCATTTTTACCCGGGCAAGAATAATTTCATTATCGGGCTGGGCACTTGCATCACTTACAACTTCATCAATAAATACAATGAGTTTGTGGGCGGCGCCATTTCTCCCGGTATGGAAATGCGGTTTAAAGCGCTGAATTATTATACTGCCAAGCTGCCATTGGTAAAAGCCGATAGCAATTTGCCGCTTATCGGCTATGATACGGCCACCAATATCCTGTCCGGTGTGGTGCTCGGTATGGCCAAAGAGATCGATGGTTTTATTGAAGCTTACCGGGAGAAGTACCGGAACTTTAACGTGGTCTTAACCGGGGGTGATACCCTGCATTTGGCTTCACACCTTAAAAACAAGATATTTGCAGACCCTGATTTAATCTTTAAAGGTCTGTATGCAATTAGTGAAGTCAACAACCCCTAAGAAAATCAAGACGTTATACTGCTTAATCTTAACGATCCTGGTTTCTTTTTTCGCTGCTTTTGAGCCTGTTTCAGCACAGGATAATTCACCTTATTCCCGTTATGGTATAGGCGACTTAGTGCCGCCTACCAATATTATCAGCCGGGGTATGGGAGGTGTTTCTGCCGGTTATGCAGATCTTTTATCGATCAATTTTAATAACCCGGCCACTTACGCCTCTTTTCAATCAGTAAAAGAAGCCAAATCGAAAAAGCTGTCATCCGGCCGTGCCATACTGGACCTGGGATTAAATTTTGATACCCGTACGCTGAGGGAGCCGGCCAACAACAATAAGTTCGTTGCCAACAACGCATTATTCTCTTATGTACAGGTAGGTGTACCGCTGAAACAAGGCTGGGGGCTGAGTTTCGGTATCAGACCTGTTTCCCGGATCAGCTATAAAATATTTCGTACCGAGATGCTGAAAGATCCCCTGACAGGATTACCGATTGATACCGCTACCACTGTGTTTAACGGAGATGGTGGTTCATACCTGGCTTCTATGGGAACGGGTTTCACCGTTTTTCGTAAAGAAAAACATGGCCTGATCGAACAACTAAACGTAGGTTTCAATGCGGGTTATCTTTTTGGCGAAAAGGATTACAGTACAAAAAGGTATTTCATCAACGATACAGTAAGTTATAACCAGGCTAACTACGAAACAAAGACCAATTATGGCAATCTTTACTTCAATGCTGGCTTGCAGTACCTGCTTCCGCTGAACAAGAAACTGGTACTTACTATTGGTGCATTTGGGGCATGGGGTCAAAAAATGAATGCCACACAGGATATACTCAGGGAAACATACCTGTTTAACGAAACTTCCGGTGAAGTACGACTTGACAGTGTATCAGATCAGCGCAACATAAAAGGGAAAATTGAGCTCCCGGCTTCCTATACATTTGGTTTTACCCTTCAAAAATTGTCTGTTCCCAACAAAGAAGGTGGTTGGATATTCGGGCTTGATTTTGCACAGCAAAGCTGGAATAATTATCGTTTTTATGGTATAAAGGACTCCGTGAGGAATAAATGGGAAGTGAGGGCAGGTGCGCAGATAAACCCAATCCCCAAAAGAAATTATTTAAGCAATGTTTCTTACCGCTTTGGTTTATTTGCCGGACCTGATTATATACAGGTAGGGAGAAAACTTCCCCAGTTTGGCGGAAGTTTCGGACTGGGCTTACCACTGGCTACCAGCAGGCAGGCGCCTAACCAGGCAACACTCATCAACCTGGCATTTGAATACAGCAAGCGGGGAAATAATGATAATTTGCTGAAGGAAAATATGTTCAGGGTATCGGTTGGATTTTCAGTCAGCGACTTCTGGTTCATCAAGCGGAAATATGATTAATGCCCCCTTGTCTATAAAATCTTTTTTGACAGCAGCAGCTTTTATTACAGGCTGCTGTTTGCTTTTGAGCTGTGAGAACGATGAGAAAAAAGTGAAGGAATGGACAGAGAACAAAGTGATGAAGGAAGAAGTGACCGGTGTTGAAAGTTATTTAAGCCAGGATGGAAAAATGAGAGCCAAACTTACCTCGCCATTAATGCTGCGGGTAATGGCAGACACGGTATATGTCGAATTTCCCCAAAGCATACATGTTGATTTTTACAACGACAGCACTGTAATAGAAAGCAAGTTAGACAGCAAGTATGCCAAATACTTTGAGAACCTGAATAAGGTTTATCTGCGTGACAGTGTGGTGGTAATAACCATGAAAGGCGATACATTGAAAAGCCCCGACCTGTGGTGGGACCAGAATACTAAAATGTTCTATACCGATAAATATGCTACTTACCGCGGCATCGGTAAACAGATTTACGGAGGAAAAGGTCTAACGGCTACACAAGACCTCAGCAGTGTTATCTTCAACCAGCCAACAGGTACTGTACAGGTTTCAGAAGAAGGATTTCCCAAATAAACTTTTTAACGGCGTTAGCTGTTCAAGTACCTTTAGGTTGCCGTAAGCAACAAATTTCTAAATACAAATAATCAATCTATATGGAATACAGGAGAATGGGTAAAACCGGGCTTCAGCTGAGTGTACTTTCTTTTGGCAGCTGGGTCAGTTTTCATAAGCAGATAGACGACAGCATTGCCGATGAACTGATGGGCATTGCGTATGATAATGGCGTAAACTTTTTTGATAATGCCGAAGTGTATGCATTGGGTGAAAGTGAAAAGATGATGGGCCGGGTTTTGAAAAAGAAAAACTGGGACCGTACTTCATACACCGTATCCTCTAAAGCTTTCTGGGGATGGAGAGGAAAAGATAACAAACCCAACCAGACAGGCTGCAGCAGGAAACATCTGACCGAAGCCTGCAATGAGGCATTACAACGCCTGCAATTAGACTACCTTGATCTGTTTTTTTGTCACAGGCCTGACAAGGGCACACCGATAGAAGAAACAGTGTGGACGATGCATAACCTGATTCAGCAGGGCAAAATATTATACTGGGGTACCAGTGAGTGGAGTGGTGTGGAAATTATGGAGGCACACAGGGTGGCACATCAGTACGGACTTATAGGACCTGCTATGGAGCAGCCGCAATACAATTTGCTGGAGCGGAATAAAATGGAAAATGAGTTCCTGATGATTTTTAAAACAGTGGGTATGGGTACTACCATCTGGAGTCCGCTGGCATCGGGATTACTCAGTGGTAAATACAATGATGGTATTCCCGATGGCAGCCGCTTTGGCCTCACCGGTTTCGACTGGCTGAAAGACCGCTGGATGAAAGATGACCTGCTGAACAAAGTCCGCCAATTGGGTAAACTTGCCAATGAGCTCGGTATTTCACAGGCGGAACTGAGTATTGCCTGGTGTATTAAAAACCCGAATGTAACAACAGCGATTCTCGGCGCAACCCGAAAAGAACAATTACTGCAAAACCTGAAGGCCTCGGATGCTGTCGCCAAACTAAATGAGGAAGTAATGCAGCGGATTGAAGATATTGTGCAAACAAAACCGGTATT
>CAYPBW010000053.1:14711-16894 GCA_964409055.1 uncultured Chitinophaga sp.
GATTGTACCGGTAATTTATTTATTGATGAACAGGTGCTGGCCAAAGAAGGCATTACTGATTTGGATAAATACGCAGTGGTGCCGGGTGGTAAGTTGTATACGGATTTGTTTGTGGACTAATAATCACTCAGCCCTTCTGCAATCGTTCCGTAATTAACCAATAATTCTTCTCCCTCCCTGATATCCCTCAATGCTTCAAATTGCTCACCGTCATTGATAGAAACAATATTAGGATCGGCCGAATGATTCAGGTATAAAACAAGGTCCATCAGTTTGAAACCATAGTCCGGTACGAAATAATGGGTCTCGTCATAAAGGCAATAGGTTTCAATCAAATTACGGCTATGGGCAGGTAATTGCTCTACTTCTTCAAACGAAAGTTTGATCCATTCACCAGCAGCTTTGGAAAAGATAGTACAACAGCCTTTAGGAATATCACGAATGGCGAAAACACCAATGCCATGAACAGGAGATGGCTTGAGCGCCACATAAGTTTCCTGTTGCAACTCTTTGAGCAGTTCTTCTTTGGTCATATGCTTCATTTCCAGAAAAAATCCTGTGGGAGAGCCACAGGATTTCGAATGAGGATTTATTGCGCTTCTTCTTTTTGTTCCAGCTTCTGCTCCGGCCGCATCTGCGGAAAAAGCAGTACATCCTGTATCGACACCTGGTTAGTCAGCAGCATACAAAGCCTGTCGATACCTATACCAATACCGGATGTAGGCGGCATACCATATTCCAGTGCCCTGAGAAAATCATAATCAATAAACATAGCTTCATCATCACCTCTTTCCATCAGTTTCACCTGCTCTTCAAAACGTTCCCGCTGGTCAATCGGGTCGTTCAGCTCGCTGTAGGCATTGGCTATCTCTTTTCCGTTGATCATTAATTCAAATCGTTCCACCAGTCCCTGCTTCTCCCTGTGTTTTTTGGTCAATGGGCTCATTTCTACAGGGTAGTCAATAATGAAAGTCGGCTGCACATAACTCTTTTCACATTTTGCTCCGAAGATCTCATCAATCAGTTTACCCTTGCCCATGGTATTGTCTGCATGTATGTTCAATTGCTTACAAACGGAACGGAGTTGTTCTTCATTCATCCGGCTTACATCAAAACCAGTATGTTCTTTTATTGCATCAAAAATGCTGATGCGTTTGAACGGAGCTTTGAATGAAATAGTTTTATCGCCGACCTGAACATCTGTTGTACCACAAACATCCATTGCTGTTTTTTCCAGCAGTTGTTCGGTGGTTTCCATCATCCAGAAATAGTCTTTGTACGCTGTGTAAAATTCAAGTATGGTAAACTCAGGATTATGGGTTCGGTCCATTCCCTCATTGCGGAAGTTGCGGCTAAATTCGTAAACCCAGTCAAAACCGCCAACGATCAGCCTTTTCAGGTAAAGCTCATTGGCAATACGCAGGTATAAGGGAATATCGAGTGCATTATGATGGGTAATAAAAGGCCTTGCAGCTGCACCACCGGGAATACTTTGCAATACCGGTGTATCCACTTCCAGTGCCCCCTGGTTGTTTAGAAATTCACGGATGGAATTGATCATTTTTGTCCGCTTTACAAATGTTTCTTTTACGGCGGGATTGATGATCAGGTCGGCATAACGCTGGCGGTATTTGAACTCAGGATCAGTTACCGCATCGAAGGTCTGCCCTTCCGCTTCCTTTACAATCGGCAGCGGACGGAGAGATTTACACAGTATGGTCAGCTCTTTTACATGGATAGAAGTTTCACCGGTCTTAGTAGTAAAGACATAGCCTTTCACACCAATGATATCACCGATATCAGTCAGCTTTTTCCATACTACATCGTAGAGAGTCTTGTCTTCACCGGGGCAGATATCATCTCTTTTAATGTATAACTGAATGCGGCCATGCCCATCCTGTATCACGGCAAAATTGGCTTTGCCCATATCCCTCACACTCATAATGCGGCCGGCGATGCACACATCTGTAAACTGCTCCCTGGTTTCATCCCGGAAGTTTTCCTTTATAAAAACGGAGTTGGTATTAACGGGAAAAAGCGGGGCGGGGTAGGGTTCTATACCCATCATAATCAGTTCGGCCAGTTTTTCCCGCCGAAGCTGCTCTTGTTCAGATAGATGTGCAGTGCTCATGAATGACTGATAATTTTAAGGGGGCAAAGGTACTGGTTATGGTTAAAACGAA
>CAYPBW010000054.1:0-16865 GCA_964409055.1 uncultured Chitinophaga sp.
ACCTGTCGCAGTACGCCTTTCTATTTCTCCATGACATTCCCTTATCAGCCAACCCAAATTCAATGGATATTTGGGGCTGCATTAAATGCGATGGGAATTGCGGATGTAACCTTAAATGCGCCAGTACCCACATCAACCATTGTAGTGGCGGGGAAAACACTTTACGTTTACCAATTGCCCACTCCTTACATAATTACTGCTGCAGGTACATACCCGATTAAAGTGATAGCAACCAACCCGACACCGGATGGTTGTGGCGGTATCCAGGAAATTGATTTTGATGTGCAGGTGTTTGATCCCCCGGTAGCAGACTTTACCTTTAATAATGTTTGTTTCCCCGACCCTGTTCAGTTTAATGATAATTCAAATACCGGTGGCCGGCCTATTGCAAGCCGTTATTGGAATTTTGGCGATGCCAATACCAGTATCGCCAGCAGCCCTTCACATGCTTATGCAGCGCCTGGCGCTTACACCGTGAAGTATGCAATAATCACAGATGTCGGTTGCTTATCCGATACAGCCTCTCATATTGTAACTGTATCGCCATTACCTACGGCCACTATCAGCGGTACCACCTCAGTTTGCTTAAACGGCACTTCACCCAACATTACGTTTACAGGGGCCGTTGGCACACCACCTTATACGTTTACTTACAATATTAACGGAGGGCCAAACCAGACAGTTACCACTACCAGCGGTAATAGTATTACAGTAGCCGCTCCTACTAATGTAACCGGAACGTTTATCTATAACCTGGTCAGTGTTTCCGACGCCAGTCCGGCTATATGTTCACAGGCGCAAACCGGATCTGCAACCATAACGGTAGAGCCACTTCCCACGGCAACGATAGCCGGAGCCACCACGGTATGCCTGAATGCACCTTCACCAAACGTTACATTTACCGGCGCTGTTGGTACTCCTCCTTTTACTTTTACGTATAATATCAATGGTGGCCCCAGCCAAACGGTTACCACTACTTCCGGCAATTCGGTTACTGTAGCAGCTCCTACCAATGTAGCCGGTACGTTTACCTACAACCTGGTAAGTGTGCAGGAGGGCAGCGCTAACCTTTGCAGCCAGGCACAGACCGGTTCTACAGTAATTACCGTGAGTCCGTTGCCCACAGCAACTATCAGCGGGAATACAACGGTTTGTCTAAACGGCACACCTCCCAATATAACCTTTACCGGTGCAGATGGCCTGGCACCTTATACATTCACATATAATATTAATGGCGGGCCAAACCAGACCGTAACCACCACCAGTGGAAATACTGTAACGGTTGCGGTGCCTACCGGCACAGCCGGAACCTATACCTATACACTGGTGGGTGTGTCGGAAGGAAGTAGCAATGCCTGTACACAGACTCAAACAGGTACGGCGATAGTAACGGTGAATCCGCTTCCCACAGCAACAATAGCCGGTGCTACCACGGTATGCCTTAATGCCCCTTCGCCTGATATTACGTTTACCGGCGCTGCTGGCACTGCTCCTTATACATTTACTTATAATATTAATGGCGGACCTAACCAGACGATTACCACTACTTCCGGCAATTCGGTTACCGTGGCGGCGCCTACCAATGTTGCCGGCACTTTTACATACAACCTGGTGAGTGTGCAGGAGGGCAGCGGTATTCAATGTACACAGGCACAAACCGGGTCAGTTACGATTATAATAAATCCATTACCAACGGCAAGTATCAGCGGTACAACAAATGTTTGCGTAAATGCTCCATCTCCCAATATCACATTTACCGGCGCTGCAGGCACTGCTCCCTATACGTTTACTTATACCATAAATGGCGGGCCTAACCAGACAGTTACCACTACCAGTGGAAATTCTGTAACGGTGGCTGTTCCTACTTCTACGGCCGGCACCTTTACTTATAACCTGGTAAGTGTGCAGGAGGGCAGTGGTATTCAATGCAGCCAGTTACAAACAGGGAGTGCAACTGTGGTCGTAAATCCTTTGCCTACGGCCAGTATCTCTGGCAGTACCGAAGTTTGCTTAAATGCTCCCTCCCCGGATATTACTTTTACAGGGGGGACCGGCACTGCACCTTATACGTTTACTTATAATATTAATGGAGGGCCTAATCAAACAGTTTCAACAATCACCGGAAATTCGGTAACGGTTAGTGTTCCTACCTCGGTTGCCGGCACATTTACTTACAATCTCGTCAGCGTTCTCGATGGTAGTTCTACATTGTGCAGCCAGGCACAAACAGGTTCGGCCACGGTAATAGTAAATCCCTTGCCGACCAGTGGTTTTACTGTGGTTACTCCATCCTGCGAAACAAGGGTAACAAGCTTTACTGATGCTTCCGTGCCTAATGCAGGAAGCATTACTTCCTGGCAGTGGAATTTTGGGGATCCGGCCAGCGGTCCTTTGAATACTTCAACCTTACAAAACCCAACCCATATTTTTTCCACGGCAGGTACTTATACCGTGAGTCTTGTAGTTACAACAGACAAAGGCTGTGTTAGCACCACACCACCACAGCAAGTAGTGATCAATGCCCGGCCATTAGCAGGCTTCATTCTTCCTGAAGTTTGTTTAAGTGATACATATGCCCAGTTTACTGATACCAGCAGTGTAGATGCCCCGGATTTTATCCAGGCATGGAATTGGAATTTTGGAGATCCTGGAAGCGGTCCTTTGAATACTTCGACTTTACAAAATCCGCAACATAGCTATACTGCCACAGGCTCATATAATGTGCAATTGATTGCTACCAGCAATAACGGGTGCAGGGACACGGTAACACAGGTCCTTTTCATCAATGGTAGTTTCCCGATTGCTGATTTCACTATACAGAATCCTACAACACTATGTGCCAACGATTCAGTGGCAATAGTAGAAGCCTCTACCGTTTTCCCGGGCACAATAACCAAAGTGGAAATTTATTGGGATAATGTAAACCAGCCAGCAGTGTTCGATACTGATAATACACCGTTCACCGGAAAAATTTACAAACATTTATATCCTAATTTCCAGGCACCGCTCACCCGAACCTTTACCATTCGTTACAGGGCTTATTCCGGCGGAGTTTGTGTAAATGATAAATTACAGGATATTACTGTTAATGCGGCTCCGCTGGTTCAGTTCAATGCTGTTCCTGATGTTTGTTTTGATGCAGCAGCTTTTTCATTATCACCTTATGTAAGTTTTGGGGCAGTGCCAGGTACTGGTACTTATACAGGTCCCGGCGTTACAACAGGCGGAATTTTTACACCCTCTTCAGTTGCACCGGGCGGCACCTATACTATTCAATACCTGCATACTTCAACTGCCGCTGGTTGCAGGGATTCTGCCACACAGACAATAACGGTTTTTGATACGGCTTCAGCAAGATTTGTTGTTTCAAATCTTGCCTGCGAAAGGAGTGCGGTTAGTTTTAACAGTACCAGTTCAACTATTCCGCCGACAGCAGGCACAATTACCGGCTGGCAATGGAACTTTGGAGATCCGGCCAGTGGTGCAGCCAATACTTCAACCCTGCAAAACCCAACCCACCTGTTTACAGGCTGGGGAACTTATAATGTAAGCCTGGTTGTTACTACAAGCAATGGTTGCCGGAGTACAGCATTTAATATGCCGGTTCTGGTGAATCCTGTTCCAAGACCTAATTTCTCCTTCCCGGCAAGCAGTTGTTTGCCTTCGGCAAATGTGCAGTTTACCAACCTGAGTACCATACCGGATGGTTCACAGGCATCATTCAGTTATTTATGGAATTTTGGAGATCCGGGCAGCGGGCCGTTGAATACTTCTACAGGTTCAGCACCATCACACATTTATAATGCTGTGGGTCCATACAGCGTCAACTTGCAGGTTACCAGCGGAGTTGGTTGCGCAAGAGATACCACAATTGTTTTGAATACTATACATCCTCAGCCCAGCGGTTCGTTTACTGTGGACAAACCTGATCTCTGTGTGGGGGAAAGTTTCCAGTTTACGGACAACAGTAATCCTGCAGATGGAACCACCACACAATGGAACTGGACAATGGGGGATGGTAATGTCAGAACAACGCCGTCATTCACCTATACCTATGGCAGTGCTGGTTCTTATAATGTGAGTTTATATATTACCAACAGCTTTGGTTGCCGGAGTACTACATTCACTCAGCCCGTAACGGTGAATCCTTACCCAGTTGTGGATGCTGGCCCGGATTTGTTCATATTGGAAGATGGCAGTGATACGCTGCAGCCCATAGTAACAGCAATCAATCCAAGCTTCCTTTGGACACCTAACCAGTATTTCCTGAGCAGTAATACAATTGAACGACCAATTGTGAAAGGTGTAGAGGATATTTGGTATACACTTACCGTTACTGGAAGGGGTGGATGTGTTAGTTCTGACAGGGTATTTATCAAAGTGCTGAAAGGGCCTGAAATACCAAATATTTTCAGTCCTAACGGTGATGGTATTCACGACAGGTGGGAAATAAAATATCTGGACACTTATCCCGGTGGCACGGTAGAAATATTCAATCGTTATGGACAAAAGATATTTTCATCTGTGGGATATGGAAAACCCTGGGATGGTACTGTGAATGGAAAACCTGTACCTGTTGGAACTTATTATTACATAGTGAATCCGAAAAACGGCAGAAGTATTATGACCGGTTATGTAGATGTAATCCGTTAAGCCATGAGAAAAAAACTGATTATTATTCCTGCATTATTGTGTGCTTGTTTGGTAAATGCCCAGCAAAGGCCCCACTACACACAATACATTCTGAACAACTATATTCTGAATCCTGCTATTACAGGTATTGAGAATTATGTGGATGTGAAAATGAGTATGCGGGACCAGTGGGTGGGGTTGAACGGTGCGCCAAAGACAATGTACTTGTCGGCACATGGGCCTTTGGGTAAAAAAGATTACAGAACTTCCGCCACTTCTTTCCAGGTGCCGGGAGAAAACCCGAGGGGCCGGTATTATTGGGAGAATTATACAGCGGCAGAACCCCATCATGGAATCGGAATGACTGTTGTGAATGATAAGACCGGAAGTTTCAACCGGTTTACTGCAAACCTGACTTATGCGTATCACCTGGGATTAAGCCCAACAACTAATCTTTCTGGAGGGTTTTCTGCCGGTATTACCAATGTTAGTATTGACCGGAGTAAACATGATTTTTCCGGTACGGGAGACCCTTTCGATCCTGCAACCGGCGCCTCACTGAGCAGTGAACTTAACAGAATAAGACCTGACCTTGGGGTAGGACTATGGTTGTATTCCCGTAACTATTTTGTTGGTTTTTCTGCACAGCAAATTATACCACAGAAACTTGCTTTTACAGATGATGCTACCTTTTTAACGGAAGGACGCTTAGTGCCACATTTATTTTTAACGGCAGGCTATCGCTTTATGATTGGTGAAGATATCAATGCTGTACCCTCTATGATGGTAAAGTATGTTCAGAATTCATCCAATAATGATTTTCAGCCCGAGTTAAACCTGAAGATGCAATACAGGGATTTGCTATGGGTAGGCGGGAGTTACAGACACCAGGATGGCTATGCAGCGATGGCAGGTATCAATGTGAGTAATACTTTCAATGTAGGGTATGCCTATGATTTTACCACAACGGCATTAAATACGGTGAGTAAGGGTACCCACGAAATCATGATTGGTTTTATTATCGGGAATAAGTATAGTGAACAATGCCCCAGGTGTTGGTAATTTGAAACCAGGGTTTATAATCTCACTATTTTCTTCTTTCGAATTCCCTTTAATTCATCAAGGGTCTTGCGGATAACCTGCTTTTTCTCTTCAATGGCTTCAAGGGAAATATCAGAATCCGGAATTCCTTTTAACTGGTTTTCCTGTAACTGTTTTTGTACTTTATCAAGTTTTACGGCGGCTTCATTATATACCCGGTGAAGGCTGTCGGCCCTGATTTGATTTATAGCCATATTCAACTCGCTGTTGACCCGGTCCCAGTCAATATTGTTATAAGCGATTTTTAACTTGTTTTCCCATTGTTTCCAGTCGAATTTTTCCAGTTCTTTAAAATAACTTGTTTTGAGTTCTTCCTTTTCTTTCATGCTCAGTGCTTCAGCAATATTGCTTTCTACTTTTTCCCATTCTGCTTTTTCAAGTAATCTCTTTGAAGCTTCAAGAGCTTTTTTTACCTGGTCTTCCTGGTATTTTTTTAACTCTGGAATTGCAATTTCTTCAAAGGCAACATTAATATAATCTGATGGAGGCGGAGCAGGCGGAACCATTAAACTATGTTCTAATGCTTTGGGCGCAACAGGTATTTCTTTTACTGTAAAGGCTGATTCTTTTACATAATTATTTGCGACCGGATATTGGTTGCTGATGGTTCGTGCAGGGTCGGCTACCCGTTGAGTAAAGACCGCTAGTAGTGTTCCGGTACTTTTAGTTATACCTGAAAAAAGAAGGGTATTAATAAATAAGATTACCATTAAACCCGCAGCTACACCGGCAAGTTTATATAAAGACAAAACTGGTTGCCTGTTAATGCCCAGGATTAATTCTACCCTGTTAATAAGATCAGTAGTTCTGCCTGAGGCTGCTATAGCCAGTGCTCTTTGCTGTTGTTCCTTTTCCAAAGTCAACAGGGCCGCTGCATAATCTTTTGAATTGTATTGAAACTGCAATACCATTTCATCACAGCTTCGTTCTCTTTCTTTTTCGATGATACGGACAAAGGCCTTTACGAATGGATTAAAGTAAAGGATTGCCTTTATGAAATTTATTACAAGATTAATGAGGTAATCATTGCGACGAATATGTGCCAGTTCATGTAAAAGAACAGACTCCAGTTGCTGAGGTGTAAGATTGGTAACAGCAGCTGCCGGAATAAGTATTACCGGCTTCAGGTAACCGATAGTGGCTGGAGAGGTTACAAATTCAGAAATCCACAATTTTACTTTTTTACTTATTCCCAATTGTGCTGCCACACGGTCTATATATAATCTCTTGTCTATATCAATTTTGGTAAGGCCGTAAGTTCTTAGTGCCTGTACATAGCGATAATTTTTGATCAGACGTTGTATTGGGATTGTTAGTAACAGCAGGTATAAGAAGGCAACAACAGGATAGAATTTCAACAACCAATTGCTTTTATCTATTTCACCAAGGTTCTCCGGAATAAGTGTGATTAAAACAGCACTTCCGGGATCATTTGTATAAAGAGCACTAATGAAAGTGATGATAAACCAGCCAAAGCCGGCAATCAGCAAAGAGGTGGCAAGGGCCGATTTTATAGTGAACCTGCCATGTTTGAGGAATACTGTAATGATTTGATAGATGACCCATAAAAAGGCTAACTGCCAGAGGCTGTTTAACAAGGCAATGCCAAGTGCCTGAAAAAAGTTAGTCTGGATGCTGATCATGTTTAGTGTTTTTTCAAACTGTCTAACAGAGCTTGTATTTTTTCCAATTCTTCCGGACTGGCCTTATGGCTTTCATCTCCCAATGCTTGTATAACCAGTTGTGTAGGGGAGCCTCCAAAAAGGCTATCAATCATTTTATTCAGCAAATGCTTTTGAGTTTTTTCTTTATTCACAGCTGCCTGATACACATGGGTCCTCATCGAATCATCCCTTTTTACAATACCTTTTTCATTCATTATTTGCATGAGCTTAAGGGTAGTGGTATAACCCACATCTTTTGTTTTTGCCAGTTCTTCATGTACCTCTCTTACAGTTGCTAATCCTTTTGTCCAAAGTATTTGGAGGATTTCCAGTTCACTTTCTGTGGGTTTGATCAGTTTAGGTGCTGACATAGTGCTCAATTTTATGGCCGAATATACGATTATTTTCGTACGAAGTGATAGCTATAACTATTTTTTGCCTTTTTTAACACCTGTTAACTAATGAGACGCAATGGGAAATAAAATGTTACCGGGAAAATCGAAAGAGTGGGGACTTCTGTTAGTTTCCTTTTTCCAGGCCGGGTTTTTCATAAATAAAGCGAACCATAGCATTTTTTTGTTCATCGGAGGTTAGATAAAGCTGGTATCTTTTATCCCCTGCATTTACAATCATCAAAGCTGTATTGGGTGGAATGGAACCAAGATTTTCTCCCACCATGATCAATTCCTGTACTGGTTTTTTCAGGTCAATTTTTACGGAAATAGAGACTGGCTTGGTCGTTAACCTCTTGTTTGAAACAACAGGCGAACTGTTTACATATACTGAAATAGTATCACCGTCTATTTGGCCGTTATCGTAAAAATCAATTTGAATGGTACCTGTATCTACTTTGATTTCTTTAACCAGTTCTGCTTTTCGGTTGGTGAGTGTTGCGGGCAACTTAAAGTCTGGTTTAAAAGTGGATTTATCAAATCTTGTCAGTACAATACTACCGGGGTCGCAGGCTGTTTTGCCATCAGTAGCTTTTCCTGTCCATGTACCTCTCAGTTGTTCTTCGGTGACAACATTACCGCCTCCTTTGTGATAACTCAATTCATATCTCTTTACACAAGGCACACAGTCTTCTTTGATGCGAAATGTGATAATACCATTTTCCTGTATAACTATCTGATTCTTCTCCTTGTTATATATCCCTTCAAAATTCTCTCTTACATAATTGAGCGAATCCGAAAAGTGATAGGCGGTACCGGTAATTCGGGTACCGGCAACCTGTAACTGCAATTCAATATTATAAACAGGGAAGCAACCGCCGGGAGCCATCACAAGCTTTCCCTTCCAGATGCCATTGATGTCCTGTCCATAAATAATTGAACTGGTCATCAATAACAGTATTAAGAGTTTCAGCCTTAGCATTATACAGGAAAAATAGAAGAAAAATGCTGAAGCAAAATCAAAATTTACAGAAACGGTATCAAATCATTAGTTCGATTTCCTGTATCTGAATTTCACCACGGCGTTTTTCTGTTCTGTTGACGTAATACGAACATCAAAACGTTGCTCTCCGGCCTCAACAATCATCAGCGAGGTGTTGGGAGGAATAGTTCCGAGGTTTTCGGCGACCATGGTCAATTCATGTTCCTCTTCATCTTCCTCCATAGTAAATTTTACCACCAGGGGAGAGGCAGTCAATCTTTTTGCTGCCAGTACCAGTTTCTTATCTAAATAAACTGAAATGGTATCCCCGTCAATTTCTCCGTTGTCATATAGTTTCACTATTACATTGGGGTCATTTACAGTTAAAACCTTTACTAACTCATTCGATCTGTTTTTTATTACTGCAGGGGTTGGGGTAACTACAGGATTTGTTTTAGTTACAGCAGGAATTTTTGTTTTGGCAGAATCCGGAGTCTTTGTTACAGGTGTGGTCACTTTGGTAACAGGTTTGTCCACTGGTTTTGAAACCGGAGGTTTGTTTGTTACCGGAGGTTTTGTAACAGGAGTCTTTGTAATAGCTTTGGCGGTGTCCTTTTTTATGGGAGGCTGATTTACAATTACCGGCTTGTTGTTATTATTGATTTTATTCCTCAGAAAGGGTTCAATATAAAAGTCGGAAGTAGTTACTTTTCTAAGGTGCACCCTTCCCCCGCCACAATTTCCCCATTCGCCGGGCTCTTCCTTGGTATATTTTTTCTCATACATTCCCAGGTAGGTTCCATCCAAAAACTCTTCTTTTCCCGACCTGGAGTATTTAAAATTATAGTTCATAATACAGGTGAGGCCGCCTAAAGTACTTTTTACTTCTACGGTTTTTATCTCCTGGATCAGAAATTTGGAAGATGATTTAAGAAACCTGCCTGTCATGGTAGCTTTTCCATAGAACCGTACATCGAGATACGAATAGGAAACACCTGTCATAGCGTTGGATTTGTTCTGAGCTACCTGGAACTCAAGTTTGTAATAGAGTCCGTCATCGGAAATAAAATAACCCTTCCAGATACCGGTAAGGTCCTGGGCATATGCAGGTGCATGAAGAAACAAAGTTGCCAGGGTAATATGTAAGGCCAGCAATATTCGCTTCATAATGAGGGCAAAACTAACAAATGGATTTGTACATAAAAACCTGTATCCGGCAAGAGTTTGTTAATTTTAACCCTTTGATTATCCGGGTTATGCGTATCAGATTATTGTCCCTCTCCATATTTTTTTTAGTCTGCTTTCAGGGTACAGGGCAAATAAGCGATTCGGAAATCAATTTATTAAAAAAGCTTGATTCCATTGCCCAATCGTCATCTGTTTCCAGTCATTTCGCCAAACTATACCTGGAAACAACAATTGAGGCAATCAGCTTTTTTCAGAAAGAGGATACTGAGAAAAGATCATTCATTCAACGATTGGAACAATCATTTGCCCATTACTTTTTCAATGCGGCAGAAGCCTGTAAAAAAGGGGAGAAAATTTCACCAGTCTGGAAAACCTATTATGAAAAGCAAGCGTTGAAACCGTTGCAATATGAGTTGCTGGGAATAAATGCCCATATTAATGGCGATATATGGCAAGCTCTTGTAAAAGAGTTTTCCTTGCAAGAGATTCTGGAATACCGAAAAACTTTCTTGCAATTTCAAAAAGGGTTAGGGGGCATTTACCGGAATTTTCATAAAAGAGCTAAACAGGAAAACCGGCGAATAAAAACGTTGCACAATCTTTCCCTGGGGTTTGACTACGTCTATGGCAGGCTCATGTTAAAACGTTGGCGAAACCGGCAAATCCGGCTGGCAGAATGGTATTTCGATAAGCCCGAAAAGCTGAAGGTTGAATTGATAAAGCTTTATAAGAAAATGAACCGTATTAACCGGCTTATTCTTGGCCATCTTTAGGCTGATTTTGCTACTTTTGCAATCTCTTAAAAACGAGGATTTTATTACATGATCAACATTACTTTACCAGATGGAGCTGTGAGGCAATATGAGACTGGTACTACAGCCCTTGACATTGCAAAGTCAATTTCTGAAGGATTGGCCAGAAAAGTACTGGCCGCCAATGTAAACGGGCAGGTGTGGGATGCCACGAGACCGATATATGAAGATGCTACATTGAAATTGCTGACATGGAATGATACAGACGGGAAAAGCACTTTTTGGCATTCTTCTGCTCACCTGATGGCTGAAGCTGTTGAATCAATGTTTCCAGGAGTGAAATTTTGGGTTGGCCCCCCGGTGGAAAATGGTTTTTATTACGACATGGATTTGGGCGACAGGAAAATGAGCGATGATGATCTGGTGGCACTGGAGAAAAAGATGAATGAGCTGGCAAAGCAGAATAGCAGCTATGTCAGAAAAGAAATGCCAAAAGATGATGCTGTAAAATATTTCACAGAAAAGGGAGATGAGTATAAATTGGATTTGCTCAACAACCTGAATGATGGCGAAATTACATTTTATACCCAAGGCAATTTTACAGACCTGTGCCGGGGTCCGCATATTCCGAATACAGGGTTCATCAAGGCCATTAAACTGATGAGCATTGCAGGTGCCTACTGGAAAGGTGATGAGAAGAATAAAATGCTGACCCGGGTTTATGGTATTACTTATCCCTCTCAAAAGGAGTTAGATGAATACCTGCAAATGCTTGAGGAGGCTAAAAAAAGAGATCACCGTAAACTGGGCAAAGAATTAAGCATTTTTACAATGGATGATGATGTAGGCCCTGGTCTTCCCTTATGGCTGCCAAACGGGACAATCATCATTGAAGAATTGGAAAAGCTGGCCAAGGAAACTGAACTGGCGGCAGGATACAAAAGAGTGGTGACTCCTCATATCGCAAAAGAAAGCATGTATCTCACCAGCGGACACTTGCCCTATTACCAGGACAGTATGTATCCGCCTATGGAACTGGAAGGACAGAAGTACTACCTCAAAGCGATGAACTGTCCGCATCATCACAAGATTTTTGCAGCGGAGCCTAAGAGTTACAAAGACCTGCCACTTCGCCTGGCCGAGTATGGAACCTGCTACCGTTATGAACAAAGTGGTGAATTATTTGGCCTGATGCGGGTTCGGTGCCTGCACATGAATGATGCCCATATTTATTGCACCAAAGAGCAATTCTATGAAGAGTTCAAGGCAGTGAACGACATGTACCTGAAATATTTCAGCATATTCGGAGTGGATAAATATGTGATGCGTTTATCATTACATTCACCTGATAAACTGGGACAGAAGTATGTGGATGAACCAGAGCTGTGGAAAGAAACAGAGGCCCTCGTAAGAGACGTATTGATCAAGACCAATACTCCATTTGTAGAAGTACAGGATGAGGCGGCTTTCTATGGTCCGAAAATCGATGTACAAATATGGAGTGCTATTGGCCGGGAGTTTACCCTGGCTACCAACCAGGTGGATTTTGCGCAGGGACGTCGGTTCAAACTGGAATTCACTAACCAGGATAATAAGGCTGAAACGCCATTGATTATTCACAGGGCGCCATTAGGGACACATGAACGTTTCATTGGATTCTTGTTAGAACATTATGCAGGAAAGTTTCCCTTGTGGCTGGCGCCGGTACAGGTAAAGGTGCTGCCCATCAGCGATAAGTTTATGGACTATGCCAAATCTGTTTCAGATAAGTTGAAAAAAGCTGATATTCGTAGTGAGGTAGACGACAGGAATGAAAAGATTGGTAAAAAGATCCGTGATACAGAATTGATGAAAGTGCCCTATATGCTGGTAGTGGGTGAAAAAGAAATGAGTGAAAATAAAGTGGCAGTAAGAAGACAAGGTAAGGGAGACTTGGGTGTAAGAACTGTAGATGATTTTATGAATGAAGTTGTTTCAGAAATCAAAGAACGCAGAGCAGAATAAGCTGTATCTTAATAACCTCTACCTGCAGAGGGGTAATCATAAAAAAACAACGTTTTGCCGGGCAGGAGCAAAACATCACTAAAATAATTAAATGGCAGTACCACAAAAACCCGGAGGCGGGTTCAACAGGCCATCTGGAGGCGGAGGTTTTAAGCCCGGAGGTGGCGGATTCAACAAAGGAGGTTTTAACAGGGGTCGATTCATGCCCCGTAAAGAAGCGGAACATCGTATTAATCATTTTATTCGTGTGCCGCAAGTCAGACTTGTCGGCGAAAATGTGGAAGTTGGTATCTATGATACCCAGGTAGCGCTTAAAATGGCGGAAGAGCAAGGATTAGACCTTGTAGAAATTTCCCCAACAGTTGATCCACCAGTATGCAAGATCATCGACTACAACAAATTCCTTTACGATAAGAAGAAAAAGGAAAAGGAGATGAAAGCAAAAAGCAAGGTCTCCGAAGTGAAAGAAATCAGGTTTACTCCCAATACTGACGATCATGACTTTGATTTTAAATCAAAACATGCTATTGAGTTTTTAAAGGACGGAAATAAAGTAAAAGCCTATGTTCAGTTCAAAGGAAGGGCCATTCAATTTCAGGATCGGGGTCAGTTGCTCCTGCTGAAGTTTGCAGAAAGGTTAGCAGAAGTTGGAGTGCTTGAAAATATGCCAAAGATGGAGGGTCGCAGAATGTTGGCCATGTTTGCACCGAAAGGCAAGAAGAAAAGCTAATGTTTAATAATTTAATATCTATAGCCTGTCTTTATGTTACAAGACAGGCTTTTTTGTAATATTAAATGAATGGTTATACCATTTTTAGGCCGTTGGTATAAAAATGACCGGCAAAGATGCTTAAACCATATCAATACGTATCTTGAGAGCTTTAAATACCTGAAAATATGATATCCTCCACTAAGAGAATTTTATGCTTGCTGACTGTTTCTTTGGTCACAGTTTCTGTTTATGCTCAGCCTCCGGGCCTGAGAACCGATTCCACAAGAAGACCCGCTTCAAATAATTCTGGTCTTAAGCCTTACAAAGAAGTTATTACATCCAGGGCCATGTCTGATGCAGGGTTGTTTTGGGTTCACAAAGTAGATGATAAATACTTTTTTGAAATCCCTGATTCTCTTTTCGGAAGAGAAATCTTGGTGGTCAACCGCATCTCAAAAGCTGCAGCAGGTATGCGAAGCTCCGGTAGCTTCTTTGGTTATGGCGGCGATCAGATCGGGCAGAATGTTATTCGCTTTGAAAAAGGACCTAATAATAAGATTTTCCTCCGCAATATTTCTTTTGCTGAATATACGAAGGACTCTACTTCTGATATGTTTACAGCAGTTAATAAGTCAAATATTCAGCCTATTGCTGCATCATTTGATATAAAATCCTTAGGTAAGGATTCTTCCGGAGCTGTTATTGATATTACCGATTACATCAGTGGGGACAATGATGTTCTGCACTTTAACGGAGGTTTAAAGTCAAGCCTCAGACTTGCAGCCCTTCAGCAAGATAAATCCTATGTGGTTAATGTAAGATCATTCCCGATCAATATTGAAATAAGGGCTGTAAAGACGTATGCCCGTTCTGCGGCTCCATCTGCTACCGGTAGCTTTGGAGGAGCAACGGCTACAGGAAACCTTACTATGGAACTGAACAGTTCATTAGTGTTGTTGCCAAAAGTGCCAATGCAACCCCGTTATTTTGATCCGAGGGTAGGTTATTTCGCAGTTGGTTATACGGACTTTGATGCAAATCCGCAAGGTGTAAAATCCATCAGCATGGTAAAGCGGTGGAGACTGGAACCAAAAGATGAGGACATGGAAAAATACAAGAGAGGGGAGTTGGTTGAGCCTAAAAAGCCAATAATTTTTTACATAGACCCTGCCACACCTAAAAAATGGATACCATACCTTGTACAGGGAGTAAACGACTGGCAAACGGCCTTTGAAAAGGCGGGCTTTAAGAATGCAATTATTGGTAAAATGGCTCCTACAAAAGAAGAAGACAGCACATGGAGTCTTGATGATGCCCGCAATTCTGCCATTGTATACAAGCCCTCAGATATTCCGAATGCCAGCGGTCCAAGTATTTCCGATCCACGTAGTGGTGAAATAATGGAAAGCCATATTAACTGGTATCACAATGTGATGGAGTTGCTTCGTGACTGGTATATGATCCAGGCATCACCCAACGATCCGGGGGCCAGGAAAATGATGTTTGATGATGAACTGATGGGGCAGCTTATTCGCTTTGTTTCTTCTCATGAGGTAGGCCACACGTTGGGTCTTCGCCATAACTATGGTTCCAGTTCATCGGTGCCGGTTGAAAATCTTCGCAATAAGGCATGGGTTGAGGCCAATGGTCATACACCTTCTATCATGGATTATGCCCGGTTCAATTATGTGGCTCAACCTGAAGATAAGATTGACCGGTCGGGTATTTTTCCCAGAATTGGGGACTACGATAAATGGGCCATTGAATGGGGATACAAACAATTTCCCCAATATAAATCAGCCGATGCCGAAAAAACGCATCTGAATAACTGGGTTATTGAAAAGCTAAAGGACAAGCGTCTTTGGTTTGGTACTGAAACCAATCCCGATGACCCACGAAGCCAAAGTGAGCAAGTAGGAGATGATGCCATGAAGGGCAGTTTTTATGGTGTAAAGAATTTACAGAGAATTGTACCCAACCTTATGGAGTGGACAAAAATGCCAAATGAAGACTATTCAGGTTTATCAAAAATCTATAACCAGGTTGTTGGACAATACAGCAGATATATGGGGCATGTGGCCAAATATGTAGGTGGTATTATGGAAACACCCAAAAGAGTAGAAGAGCAAGGGCCTGTATATGAAATCGTAGCGGAAGCCAAACAAAAAGAAGCAGTAGACTTTTTGAACAAACAGCTTTTTACTACTCCGGCATGGCTAATAAATCAGGACATTTTCGGAAAAACAGGTCTGTCAGGATTAACCATTATCGGTGGTGTACAGGAAAATATTCTCGGCAGGTTGCTTTCAAACAGAACGTTTACCAAATTACTGGAAGCAGAAGCCACACTGGGTAACAATGCTTATCAAATGACAGAACTCCTTGGCGATCTTAAAAAGAGTATCTGGGCAGAATTAGCTACCCGGAAACCTATTGATATTTACAGGAGAAACCTTCAGAAATCCTATATCAATACGTTGGTAAGTTTGGTAAAACCAAGTTCATCCGGTACTACGACTATCGGAGGTATTACTATAACCACAACTTCCGGTGCAGATAAGAACGATGCTAAGAGTGTTATTATGGGGCATTTAACCACCTTGAGGGCTGAAATTAATGCAGCAGCAGCCGGAACGGTTGACCTTATGACAAAATATCATTTGCAGGATATTGCAAAAAGAATTGATAACGCATTGAATCCTAAAGATTAAGGCTTATATTTTCTTCAGAAATGGGGATGTCTTCCAGGCATCCCCTTTTTCTTTGCTGGTGCTTTGCCAATAGGCTGTTCAACCTTATCTTTGCACTCCGTTTGAAAAACGGTAGTTCTTGTTTTGGCTCCGGATAAAACAATCCACAGGAGCAAAGATTGCCTGAAGAGGTTCGAAAAAGGTCCCCCGGTGGGGAATGCCTCAAGGGTGTAATATTAAATACTGGGTAAAATGCCTAAAGTAAAAACAAACTCCAGCGCCAAAAAACGCTTTAAAGTAACGGCTACTGGAAAGATCATGCATCAGAAGAGTTTCAAGCGTCACATCCTGACCAAAAAATCAAAAAAGCGTAAGCGTAACATGCGACTGGACGGAACAGTAGCAAAATCTCATGTTGATTTTGTAAAACGTCTGCTCAGGCTGAAATAAGCCCTGCTTACATTTTGTACATTTTCTTTTAACTCTAAACTAATTACAATATGCCTCGTTCAAAAAATGCAGTGGCTTCAAAAGCCCGCCGCAAAAAAATATTAAAGCAAGCCAAAGGTTTCTATGGTAAACGTAAGAATGTCTTAACGGTAGCCAAGAACGTTGTAGAAAAAGGGATGACCTACATGTTTGTAGGCCGTAAACTCAAGAAAAGAGAATACCGTTCGCTTTGGATTGCCCGTATTAATGCTGCTGTAAGAGCAGAAGGGTTGACTTATTCTGAGTTCATCAACAAACT
>CAYPBW010000055.1:0-16844 GCA_964409055.1 uncultured Chitinophaga sp.
CACCGATCTCCATTACCTGTTCTTCGATTTGCTTACGGGTCTTTTCAACAATTTCTTCAATGCGGGCAGGGTGGATACGGCCATCGGCCACCAGTCTCTGCAAACTAAGGCGTGCAATTTCCCGGCGCAGCGGGTCGAAGCTTGATAAAAGAATTGCTTCAGGAGTATCATCTACAATCAGGTCAACACCGGTAGCTGCTTCGATAGCCCGGATATTCCGGCCTTCACGACCGATGATCTGACCTTTGATCTCATCACTTTCCAGGTTGAAAACAGTAATGGAGTTTTCAATTGCCTGCTCCGCAGCTGTACGTTGTATAGTCTGAATAATGATCTTTCTTGCTTCTTTATTCGCCTTTTGCTTAGCTTCATCGATGATTTCCTGCTGCAAGGCCAGGGCTTGCGTTTGGGCTTCATGCTTCAGGCTTTCTACCAGCTGGGTTTTTGCTTCATCAGCAGAAAGATTAGCGATTTTTTCCAGGCGGCGGATATGTTCTTCCTGGTGTTTTTCCAGTTCGGTTCTTTTAATATTTACCAGTTCTATTTGCCGGTTCAGGTTTTCCTTGATGGCCTCGTTCTCTTTTACCTGCTTCTCAAGATTGGCTTCTTTTTGATTGATGGATTGCTCTTTCTGGCGGATACGGTTTTCTGTATCATTAATCTTTTTGTTTTTTTCAAACACCTCTTTGTCATGGGCAGATTTCATCTGCACAAAACGCTCCTTTGCCTCCAGTTCCTTTTCTTTTCGAATGGTTTCAGCTCTTAATTCTGCTTCCTTCAGGATTGTCTGGGCTTGTAATTCAGCTTCTTCTATTTTTTTTCGTGTATTCTTGGCAAAAATGAGCTTACCCGCTATGAGGCCCGCAATGAGGGCAGCCACGCCAATGATGACGGAAAGTATATTCGGATCCATGAATCTTTTTGTTTAAGTGTCGCACAATGCTGACTGTTAATAATAAATTTCCCGATATTGATCGGGATAATTAGCGAAGATACAAAACAGGGGCTTATGTTAGAAATTGTACTACTATTATGTGCCGTTCAAATAAAATCGGATAAAATCAGGGCTTTGGCCGCTTCCGAGCACTGCTTTTTTGTAATCTTGTAACACTAAAACCGATTTTTTACATGAAAAAAGCCGTTCTCGCCCTGGTTATGCTGCCATTGGCTGTTTTGTCGCAGGATAAGCAAAAGTCTTTCAAGCTCAATGGTAATGCCAAAAACCTGTCTTATAAAGTGGATTGGGTATTTCTTCAATACAGGAACAACGGAGAGTGGAAGACCGATAGTGTGCAGGCAAAAGGAGGAGAGTATGAGTTTGCAGGGAAGATAGGAGAGCCGGTACAAGGAAGGCTTCGGGTGAAATATGGCCCTGGCCCCGATGGTAAAAAGGTGAACATGGTGAATACAAGGGATATGGTGTCTGTTTTTTTACAACCGGGTAAAATAAAAGTTACCTCTGTTGATTCTTTCAGCAATGTGCAGGTAAAGGGTTCTCCGGCGCACACCGAATTTGCTAAATTAAATGCGTTGGCAAAACCTTACCAGGAGAAAATGCAGCCTTTACTTGAAAAATATAACGAATATGGAAAGGCTAAAGACAAGGAGAATCAGTCGAAGGTGGAAGCAGCAATTGATGCAATAGATGCTGAGAAAAATGAAAAAGTATATGGCGAATATGTAAGGAATAATCCCAACTCCCCGATTGCCTTGTATGCACTGCAGCAATACGCTGGCTGGGATATAAATGCAGATAAGGTAGAGCCGCTTTATAATTCGCTTTCCAGTGAAAACAAGAATTATCCGTCGGCTGCAGATTTTAAAGAAAAGATTGAGATTGCCAAGAAGACCGGTATTGGCAGAATGGCAATGGATTTTACCCAAAATGATACATTGGGCAATCCAGTCTCCCTATCTTCATTTAAAGGTCGTTATGTACTGGTTGACTTTTGGGCAAGCTGGTGTGGTCCCTGCCGGGCTGAAAATCCGAACGTAGTAAAAGTGTTTCATAAGTATAAAGACAGGAATTTTCATATTATCGGCGTTTCCCTGGACCGGCCAGGGCAAAAGGAAAGATGGATGAAAGCTATCCATGATGATAAATTAGAATGGACACAACTGAGCGACCTGAAATTCTGGGATAATGAAGTTGCTAAACAATATGGCATCAATGCTATTCCTCAAAACCTCCTGATAGATCCGGAAGGTAAAATAATAGCCAAAAACCTCAGAGGAGAGGAACTGGATCAGAAACTGGGCGAAATAATAGAAGGGAAAAAATAATCTTAATTGTAAGAAGCTGCCCAACAAGTATTTTTTGCCACAAACCCGCCTGCCTCCCGCAGGCAGGGACATGAAGTCACGAAGGAATGAAAAATTGATTGGCAATTCATTAAATCGCAACTTTTGAGACAACCTCTTTATTTTTCGCTAAGCTGGTTATCAATCATTTTTTCAATGACGAGCAGCTTTTCCGTCAGGTTCTCATTGCTTACCATCGCTGAGGCATTATTATGCTGTTCGGTAGCATACCAGATCAGCACCATGGCAATATAGTCCTGCATGTCTTTCCCCGCAAAATGAGTTTTGAACTCCAATATTTTCTCGTTAATGATTTTTAGGGTCTTTCTGACTACTTCTTCATCTGCAGGGTTGATCTTTATCCGGTAAGTACGGTCGCCAATCAGGGCAGAAATTGCAATTAATTCATTCATAATGCTGGTATTTTCAAAATTAGTTCTCTATATTCGGCATCCCTTTCAAATCTATCCGTACTCCCTGAAGACAAGGTTAAGGACACCCAACGGAAACGGTTTAATCGTTTGCGATGTTTGTTAAAGTTAAATCATCTGTTTTTATTGATGCATTGCAGTTGCAACTTAATGCACCAAAAGGAGAATGCCTGCGTGGCGTTTTAAAGGATGACTGCGGTATTGTTTGCAGAACTCTTGAAAAGAAAATTAACAAAGATAAAGAAGAGCTTACCTGGGAAGGCCTCAATGACCTGCCTTACGGCCGCTATACCCTTGAGCTTTCTCATGGAGAAGATGAAATGAGTTTAAACCTTGTTAAGAGGGTTTAATTGTTTTCCAGCAAGGCAATACAGCGGTCAATTTCTTTCAGGTAACCGTTTATACGCTTTTCAAACTCCTTTTTTTCAGCTTCATTCATTTCGCCGCTGCTGAGTTTAAGAATACTGACCTGCTGTTTTAGTTCATCCGTTACTTTTTGTTGAGCAGTGGCTTTTTGCTGTGCATCTGTCAACTCTTCTTTGAGCTTTGCATTCTCTCTTTGCATAGCAGCATAATTCTTCAGCAACTGCTGTAGTTTGTCCTGTATGCGTTTGAGATATTGCTCGGTAGTATTCATTTTCTTATTTCGGCCTGCAGGTCATTTTCAAGAGTGGTCATAATCTTGCTCATCCAGCCATCAATTTCCTTGTCTGTGAGGGTTTTTTCCTCATCTAAAAAAGTGAAATTGACTGCAATCGATTTCTTATTGGCACCTAACTTTTCGCTTTCGAATATATCAAACAGTCTGATTTCTTGTAGTTTATTTAGCCTGATCTTTTGCACTGTTTTCTCTACACTGTCCCATGGCAGTTCTTTAGAAACGATCATAGCCAGGTCTCTTTCAACAGAAGGGTATTTCGCCAGTTCTTTTACGGCTTTTGTTTGTCCTGCGGCCATCTCTGAAAGCACTGTCCAGTTTAATCCCCCGAAAAATACAGCTTGTTTTATTCCAAATTTATCCAGGATAGTTTTTTTTACTTCACCGGCACCGGCAATCACCTTGCCGTTTCTTTTATAAACAATGTGGTTATTAAGTTTATCAACCAGCATGGTGTCAACAGTATCAGCCTCTGTGCCCAATGCTTTCAGGACGGACTCAATAACACCTTTCAACAAATAAAAATCTGAACTAACAGCCTTTTGTTTCCAATGGGCTTCATTCTTATTGCCGGAAATTACTACACATAGCTGTTCAGTTTCAGTGTACTTACCCGAACCAGAAGAGCTGTAAGCTTTCCCAAATTCAAACAGGCGCAAAGAATTATTCTTATAATTAAGGTTGTGGCCCACCACTTCCAACGCCGTTTCAAAGAGTGAACTCCGCAGTATATTTAATTCGGCACTAAGGCTGTTAAGCATCTTCACCATGCTTTGCTGTTCCTCTTCAGCATAGTAGGCCGCATTGGTAATGGAGTTGGTCATCATTTCGTTGAACCCAAGACCAACGAGGTAGTTCGCTATTTTCTCCCTATAAATTTCTTTCGAATAATTTTCTTCAATAGAGGGGGTAATGGTAATAGCTTCAGGGATTTCGATATTGTCAAGTCCGTCAATTCGTACGATTTCTTCCACAATGTCGGCCGGAAGGCTTATATCCGGTTTATGGTAGGGAACTGCTACCCGCAGTTCGTCTACACTTTCTTTGATGATCTCAAATCCAAGGCTTGTGAGAATATCTTTTACAGCATCCGGATGATAGTTCTTGCCGCTCAGTTTTTTGATATAGTGCCATTTTACAGCAACTTCAGTTTTTTCTTTTTTTGCCGGGTAGATATCTATAATATCAGACGATATTTCACCACCGCATAGTTCTTTGATCAGTAATGCAGCCCTTTTCAGCACATTTACAGTAGCTGAAACGTCTGTGCCTTTCTCAAAACGGCTGGCGGCATCCGTACGCAGCCCATGCCTGAACGAGGTTTTGCGGATGGTAATACTGTCGAAGCAGGCGCTTTCCAGGAAGATGTTTTTTGTTTTTTCTGTTACACCACTATGCAATCCGCCAAATACCCCGGCAATACACATTCCTTCTTTTTCATCACAGATCATCAGGTCTTCGCTGCTCAGTTTTCTTTCCTTCTCATCGAGGGTAACAAACTTGCTTCCCTCCGGTAGAAATTTTACAATCACTTTTCTGCCGCCAATGGCATCTGCATCAAAAGCATGAAGGGGTTGCCCCGTTTCATGCTGTATGAAATTGGTGATATCGACAATATTGTTGATAGGCCGCAGACCAATGGCTTTTAGTTTCTGTTGCAACCATTTTGGCGACTCTTTAATAGTTACATTATCGATACTGATTCCGGAATACCTGGGGCAGGCCGACTCATTTTCTACTTTTACATCAATAACGAATGAGGTATTGTCGGCTTTAAAGTTATTGCTGTTAGGAAGTTTGGGTTTTAAATCTTTCTTGTCGTGATGTGACAGGTAAGCACAAACATCTCTTGCCACACCCCAATGGCTCATGGCATCCATCCGGTTAGGTGTAAGGCCGATCTCGTAAACTACATCTTCGAAAGGTTGAAAATATTCAGCAGCAGCAAGGCCAATCCTGGCGTCTTCCGGCAGCACGAATATGCCTGCATGAGATGTACCCAATCCAATTTCATCTTCTGCACAGATCATTCCATGGCTTTCTACACCCCTGATCTTGGCGACTTTCATTGTCAGCGGATCACCTGAGGTGGGATAAATAGTTGTCCCTACCGGAGCAACTACCACTTTCTGTCCGGCTGCTACGTTAGGTGCGCCGCAAACTATCTGTAATGGTTCACCGGAGCCGATATGTACTTTGGTCAGTGTTAGTTTATCGGCATTTGGATGTTTTTCTGTGCTGAGAACTTCACCAATCACTAGTCCTTTCAAGCCTCCTTTTACTTCTTCATAAGAATGCATGCTTTCCACTTCTAAGCCGATGGAAGTAAGGATGCGGCTCAGTCTTTCGGGGTCAACGGTTACGGGTAAATATTCGCTCAGCCATTTATAAGAGATCGTCATATCCGGTAGCTACTTTTAGTGCTGCGAAGATAAAGGAAAGGGTGCAAGTGCTTTTTGGACCATATCCTGTTTATTTGTACTTCAAATTTGTATGTTGAAAACAAAAGGGCTTATCATACTCGGAATAATTTTGGTTTCATTGCTTCCTGCTTACCTGGTCTATAAATACCTGCAACGGTTGATGAGGCCTAAAGAATCTTTACAACGGTTTTTTCTATACCTGCTTGTTGTCTTCATGTTTGTTTTTGGCTATACTTTTCTACTGGTTTTTGTGATCAGGCTGCTGTTTCCTGAAGCTTAAAAAGAAGTTCCTATTTTTACCACTACAAAATCAACTGATATGGCAAATAACTTACTGAAAGGGAAGAAAGGCATCATCTTCGGAGCCTTAGATGAAAAATCCATTGCATGGAAAACGGCTTTACGCTGCTACGAAGAGGGTGCGCAAATTGTATTGACCAATGCACCTGTTGCACTTCGGATGGGAGAGATCAATAAGCTGGCTGAGACCTGTGGTAATGCACCTGTAATCGGCGCTGATGTTACTAATATGGACGACCTAAAAAATCTTTTCGAAAAGTCAACGGAACATTTTGGCGGTAAAATTGATTTTGTTTTACACTCCATCGGTATGAGCCTGAATGTGCGTAAAGGCAAACATTATACAGAAATGAATTACGAATGGAACCAGAAAACCCTGGATATATCTGCCATGAGCCTTCATAGGGTGCTGCGTACTGCCTGGGACCTGGATGCGTTGAATGAGTGGGGAAGTGTGGTTGCCCTGACCTATATAGCAGCACAAAGAGTATTTCCTGATTATAACGAAATGGCAGACGCCAAAGCTTTGCTGGAAAGTGTAACCAGAAGTTTTGGATACCATTATGGAGTGAAGAAGAAAGTAAGGGTGAACACCATTTCACAATCACCCACAAGAACTACTGCCGGAAGCGGGGTAAAAGGTTTTGATGGATTTATCAACTACGCAGAAGCTATGAGTCCACTGGGTAATGCGACTGCGGAAGATTGTGCCAATTACTGTGTAACCTTGTTCAGCGACCTGACAAAATATGTGACGATGCAGAACCTCTTCCACGATGGTGGTTTCAGCTTTACAGGGGTGACCGCCGGTGTGATTGAAAAAATGGAAAGCTAATCGTAGGAATCATAACCTCATACAAAAAGCCGCTAATTCAAGCGGCTTTTTCATACAAATCATTTAAATAAAGATAATCAGCGGTCAGTATTCATCCTCGTTGAAAAGAAAGTCATCCTGGGTAGGATAGTCCGGCCAGATGTCTTCAATGGTTTCATACACATCACCCTCGTCTTCCAGTTCCTGCAGGTTTTCTACAACTTCAATGGGGGCGCCGCTACGAATAGCATAATCGATCAGCTCATCTTTGGTGGCTGGCCAGGGGGCATCTTCGAGGTACGAGGCTAATTCTAAGGTCCAAAACATCTTCTCAGGGTTTTAATTGGCGAATAAGGTTTTCGTTTCCAATATTGAGGGGTACCACCCCCTTAATTTTCCGCAAAAGTAGTTGTATTAACGAATTTTCCAAATCCTTAGTTGTACACGGTTTTTTGAAGGATTTCTTAAAAAAGCAAACTGACAAATAAATACAGTTTTTGCCGCTGCTTTGTTTTCTGGATATTTGGATAAAATAATACACATATTAGCTGCATGATAACGGGGAAAAATATTTACAAACGGTTCGGAACAGTGGAAGTATTGAAGGGGGTTGATGTGAATGTGAGCAAAGGGGAAGTTGTTTCCATTGTTGGCCCTTCCGGGTCGGGAAAAAGCACTTTGTTGCATATACTCGGGACTTTGGATAAGGCAGACCAGGGAACTGTCAGTATGAATAATACCAGTCTTTCATCCCTGTCTGGCAATAAACTGGCTGATTTCAGGAATAAACATATTGGGTTCGTTTTCCAGTTTCATCACCTTTTGCCAGAATTTTCCGCTCTTGAAAATGTATGTATTCCTGGCTGGCTGGCCGGCAAAAAAAGGAAGGAAGTAGAAGAAAGGGCTATAGAACTGCTCAACCTGCTGGGTCTGTCACACCGCTTGCAAAATAAGCCCGGAGAAATGAGTGGCGGCGAGCAACAACGGGTAGCTGTGGCAAGGGCATTGATCAATAAGCCAGATATTGTTTTTGCCGATGAGCCTACGGGTAACCTGGACTCGGCCAATGCCCGGGAATTACATCAGTTGTTTTTTGATCTCAGGGAAAAATTCAACCAGACATTTCTGATCGTTACTCATAATGAAGAACTGGCCCGGTTAAGTGACAGGGTTTTGTATATGAAAGACGGTAAGATTGTAGAGAAGTCTGTAGCCTGAATGTTAGCTTTGTTACAGCCGTGGTTTCCAGGGTATCTCAGGTACATTCAGCAAATGGCCTATGTAGCGACTTAGCACAAACAAGTAATCACTAAGCCTGTTCAGGTATTTTAAAATGATCTCATCCACTTCGAGGCTTTCCAGTTCTAATCTTACACAACATCTTTCAGCCCTGCGGCAAATGCAACGGGCAATATGCAGATGGGAAACAGTTGGATGACCTCCCGGTAGTATGAAACTCTGCATAGGGGGGACAATACTATCAATCCTGTCAATTTCCTTTTCGAGCAGTTGTACATCTTCTTCTTTCAGATCCGGTAATCTCATTTTTGGCTCTTTGATGGGATCACAGGCAAGCGATGAGCCGATAGTAAACAACCTGTCCTGTACTTCATGAATGATCTTTTTGCTCTGTTCATCAGTCAACAAATCGAAACATAAACCCAGGTAAGAATTCAGTTCATCAATAGTGCCATAGGCTTCGATACGCAGATGTGATTTGGGTACCTTGGTTCCTCCAATTAATGAAGTAGTGCCTTTATCGCCTGTTTTTGTATAGATCTTAAGTGCCATGTTATTTGAAAGATGCCTGAAGTAACAAAAATTTCTGGTCAGGGTTCAGAAAAGGGTAAACATTTTCTAATGGTGCACAATCACTTTTTCATTTTTCCTGTCACTTTCAATCACCCCGTCTCTCAGCCTTACAATCCTGCGGGCATGGTTGGCGATATCTTCTTCATGTGTAACAATCACTATCGTATTTCCGTTATTGAAAATCTGGTCAAATATTTCCATGATCTCATAAGAGGTTTTTGTATCCAGGTTACCCGTTGGCTCATCTGCCAGTATGATTGCAGGATCATTCACCAATGCCCTGGCAATAGCCACCCGCTGGCATTGCCCGCCGGATAATTCGTTGGGCCGGTGGTGGCTGCGGTCGGTCAGGTTTACCATATCCAGTACATGCATTGCCTTCTCTGTTCTTAGCTTCTTGCTCATGCCGGCATATACCAGTGGCAGGGCTACATTTTCGGCGGCGGTCAGGCGGGGTAAAAGATTGAACTGCTGAAATACAAACCCGATTTCTTTATTGCGTACTTCTGCCAATGCATTATCCTGCATCTGGCTAACATCATGATTGTTCAATATATATGTCCCCGAAGTCGGTGTATCAAGGCAGCCGATAATGTTCATCAGGGTGCTTTTTCCTGAACCGGAGGGCCCCATCAGGGCTACATATTCGTTTTTGAAAATATCAAGAGATAAGCCTTTCAATACTTCCAGTTCATGTTTGCCCATGAAGTAGCTTTTGCGGATATCTTCGAGATGGATGATACTATTCATGAAGTTTGATGTCGGAAACCGGAGGTCAGATGTCGTATTAAATGGAAGTGTCCGACTTCAGACCCCTGGCCTCACTTTTTTATCACTTTAGGCACTTTAAAAAATTGTTTGTCATGCAAAGGGGCATTTTTCAAAGCCTCTTCCCGGCTAACGGATCCTTTTATTTCATCCTCTCTTAAAACATTCACTTCATCGCTCATGAAAAGCATCGGCTCTACGCCATCAAGATCCAATTCATTCAGCTTCTCAACAAAACCGATCATGTTTTGCAGGTCTTTTTTTATTTCCACTTTTTCTTCTTTATTGAACTGCAGACGGGAAAGGTGGGCTAGTTTTTCGACCAATGCATCATTTACTTCCATAGCGCAAAGATAGTCGGTAGTTATTAGTCTTTGGTCAGAGGCCGGGCAGCGATAACAAGCTGGTGGTTACTGACTCCAAACTCTTCCTTAACTTCGCCGCCTTATGAGCAAGGCGAAAGAAATTGTAATGAGTGGTATCCGCCCCACAGGTTTTTTGCACCTGGGAAACTACTTTGGGGCAGTAAGGAATTATGTGCGGATGCAGGAAGAATTTGAATGTTATTTCATGGTGGCCGATCTCCATTCGCTGACCACCCACCCTGATACCAAAGAGCTTAAAACCAATGTACACCGGGTGCTGGCTGAAAATATTGCCTGTGGCCTCGATCCGGAAAAAGTAGCGCTGTATTGCCAAAGTCATGTTTATGAGACATCGGAGCTGTACCTGTACATGAATATGCTGGCTTATAAGGGAGAGTTAGAAAAAACAGTCACTTTTAAAGACAAGGCAAGACAACATCCCGATAATGTGAATGCGGGACTGCTGACATACCCGGTGCTGCAAACCGCTGACATTATTTTGCACAGGGCCAAATATGTGCCGGTGGGTAAAGACCAGGAGCAGCACCTGGAAATGGCCAGAAATTTTGCTAACCGGTTTAACCACCGTTATGGCGAGGTTTTTCCGGAACCGATGGCTTTTAATTACGGGGATGAGCTGATAAAAGTTCCCAGCCTTGACGGAGCCGGTAAAATGAGTAAAAGTGAAAACCAGTATGCAACGCTTTACTTGTGCGACGATGATGACCTGGTTCGTAAAAAGGTAATGAAAGCTAAAACAGACAGCGGGCCTGCAGAACCCAATTCTCCCAAACCGGATTATATCGAGAATATCTTTTTATTGATGAAACTGGTAAGTGCGGCAGAAGTGGTGCAAAAATTTGAAGCAGATTATAACAGTTGTACCATCCGTTATGGCGATATGAAAAAGCAACTGGCTGAAGATATGGTTGCCTTTATTTCACCAATCCGGGAAAGAGCAGAGAATATTCGTAATGATGAAAAATACCTGAGAGAGGTAATGAAAAAGGGTGCAGAAAAGGCCAGGGCAAGTGCGAAAGCAACCATGGAATTGGTGAGACAGGCCATGGGGTTGATTTATTTTTAAAAAATCAGAATAACAAATCTCAAATTCCAAAAAAGGGGTTACTTTGAACCTTCCGCGGATACGGGATTTGAGATTGTTTTCTTTTGGAATCTATCCAGTTATGGCAAAAGCAAAATCTAAACCAAAGCATATAGCAGTGGCCGGAAACATCGGTGCCGGTAAGACCACATTGACAGAAATGCTGAGCAAGCATTATAAGTGGATCCCCAACTTTGAGGATGTAGACCATAATCCTTACCTCATGGATTTTTATGAGGATATGCCCAGGTGGAGTTTTAACCTGCAGATTTATTTTTTGAACAGCCGTCTTCGCCAGCTGGTAGAAATACAGAAGGGAACTGAAACGGTAATACAGGACAGAACTATCTATGAGGATGCCAACATTTTTGCCCCTAACCTGCATGAGATGGGGCTGATGAGCAAAAGGGATTTTGATAATTACTTCCATTTTTTCCAGACTTTAAAAACATTGGTGCAGCCACCTGATCTCCTGATCTATCTCAATGCTTCTGTGCCCACATTGGTTGGCCAGATACAAAAGAGGGGAAGGGAGTATGAAGAGAATATCCGGCTGGATTACCTGAAACGCCTTAATGAATATTATAATAAATGGATTGCCGATTATAAAGAGGGGCAGTTGCTGGTCATCGATGTGGACAAGAACAAGTTTGCTGAAAAAGACGAAGACTTTGGAGAGATCATCCGAAAAGTGGATGCACAGCTATACGGCCTGTTCTAGTAATCTGCATAATTTTTATATTCTTCGAGAAGCTGCCGTATCTTTTGCAGCCACTCTGCCTGTTTTTCTTTGTTGATGCTGTGATTAGTCTCTCTGTCGTAATCGTTCTGCATTTTTTCTTTTTCTTTTACGACTTCCTCGTAAATTTTATCCAGGTCTTTTTGATAAGTTCTTTTATTGAACCTGTATTCACTCATTTTTTTGTGCAATTTCCGGGCAAATATTTCTGCGATATCAAAATGGCCCTGCTCATGGCTCAGGATATAATCTGTTTTATGAAGTCCCCATGAACGGGTTTTCGAAAACCGGCACTCGATTTTGTAAGTAAACCCGGTTGATGAAATATTATAAGAAATTACCAGTATGGAGGTAGTAGAAGCTGCGGCATCCGAATTTTGATCTGGCTTCGCTTTATAATCAGCCCATGAGAGTCTTCTGTTAGCATCCCAGTCGAGCAGCTCTTCATGCCGGGTTTGAGCAAATAGCTGCAATGGAACTGATGCTAATAATAACAATATGAGACTGCAGAGGAATTTCATCATTTATAATCAACGTAAAGTCGGAATATTTGTTTTGGCGGCTGTTTAAAGCAGCGTTAAAAATAAAACCCCTGCAGCTGCAGGGGTTTAGCAAGCGATCGTCCCAAAAAAATTATATTCGTGGTGCTGCAGCTAATATATCAGCTGAAACACCTGAGGCGTACTTTTCAAAATTCCTGACAAACAGGCCTGCCAGGTATCTCGCCTTTTCATCATAGGCTTGTTTGTCCTTCCAGGTGTTCCGCGGATGCAGCACTTCAGATGGTACATCCGGGCACTCAACAGGGATGGCAACACCAAAAACAGGATCATTGTCAAAAGAAACATTATTAAGTTTCCCTTCCAGCGCTGCAGTAATCATCGCCCGGGTATATTTCAATTTCATACGGGTACCTGTTCCGTAGGGACCACCTGTCCAGCCGGTATTCACCATCCACACATTCACATTGTGTTTTTTCATCTTCTCGCCCAGCATTTGTGCATACTTACCGGGATGAAGTGGCAGGAACGGAGCGCCAAAACAAGCACTGAAAGTAGGTTTTGGTTCTGTAACGCCTGCTTCTGTGCCAGCTACTTTGGCTGTATAACCGGAAATGAACTGGTACATCGCCTGTCCCGGGGTTAACTTAGAGATGGGAGGTAAAACACCAAATGCATCGCAGGTCAGGAAGAATATATTCTTAGGCAAATTGCCAATGGAGGGTTCCTTCGCATTACTGATAAAATGCAGCGGATAAGAAACTCTTGTGTTTTCTGTTATCGAAGCATCATCAAAATTAATTTTGTTTGTCCCGGGGAAGAAGGTGACATTCTCTACCAATGCACCGGGGCGTATGGCATGGAATATTTCCGGTTCTTTTTCTTCTGTCAGGTTTATCGTCTTGGCGTAACAGCCACCTTCGAAGTTGAAAATATTGTCTTCAGTCCAGGCATGTTCGTCATCACCAATCAGTTTACGGTTGGGATCTGCGCTTAATGTAGTTTTTCCCGTTCCGCTGAGACCAAAGAAGATGGCTGTGTCGCCTTCATCACCCATATTGGCGCTGCAATGCATACTCAGCACATTTTTTTCATGCGGCAATATGTAATTGAGAATGGTGAAAATACCTTTTTTGGTTTCGCCTGTATAACCCGTGCCGGCAATGAGGATCATTTTATGTTTGAAAGAAACAATAGCTGCATTGTGTTGTCGGGTACCACATTCTTTTGGATCTAATTTCAAACCGGGAATACTGATCACATGCCATTCTGGCTCAAAAGTCTCCAGTTCTTCTTCGGAAGGGCGAAGAAACATATTATAGGCAAAGAGATTGTTCCAGGGCTTTTCGTTTACTACCCTTACATTGAGCCTGTAACGGGAATCGGCACAGGCATAGCAGTCACGAACCCATATTTCCGGAAGTTTTTCCAGATGATCTTTTATTTTATTGAAGACAATGTCGAAATACTTTGACTCAATCGGAATATTGAATTCATTCCAGTGCACCGTGTCTTTAGTGATTTCATCTTTAACCGTGAATTTGTCTTTTGGTGAGCGGCCGGTAAACTCACCGGTTTTGATAACCAGGGCGCCGTTTTCGTCCAAAACTCCCTCGCCAATGCGAAGGGTGTCTTGTACTAATTCTTCCGGCGATAATTGATAGTGAATTGATTCAGTGTTTTTTAATCCCAGTTTCAGAAGGTTCTTCACAGGGAATCGCATAATTGGAACAGACATATGATCTAAATCGTTTTGTTGAGGGCACAAAGGTAAGGAGCAAAACATTTTAAAGGCAAACAAGTGTTAGTGTCACACATTGAAAAATATTTTAAATAATTCTCCGACCATTAATATTTGTTCACTATCCCGTTTCTGGGCTTGATTTTATTAAAAAAGGGGTGAATTGTCATTAGATTCCATCCATTTTAACCTCTATCAACAGGTTTTGTGATGAATGTCAGTTGCCGGAAGTATTTGCTCTTTATCTTTAGACCTATCAATTAACAACCATTACAACGGCTAATCATGAAATACCTGCCACTCAACCCCGAAATATTTGTACTGAACCGCCAGCGATTTGTAAGCCGGATGCAAAAGAATTCCATTGCCATATTTGTGAGTAATGATGAAGTGCCAAGTAACGGCGATGCTATTTATTCTTTTAAACAAAATAGCGATCTGTACTGGCTGAGCGGTATTGAGCAGGAAGACAGTATGGTGATATTATTTCCAGATAATCCTGATCCTAAATACAGGGAAGTGCTTGTATTGGTACGCCCCAACGAATTGAAAGAAAAATGGGATGGCAAAAGATTAAGAGTGAATGAGGCGCAGGCTATCAGTGGCATAAAAACTATAGTTTGGCTCGACAGCCTGGACGGTTTGCTGCAACCCTGGATTCATCTTGCGGACAATATTTACCTGGACAGTAATGAGAATGACCGAAAGGCAAGCCTGGTGCGTTCAAGAGATTACCGCTTTATTGACGAAATGAAAAGCCGATACCCGTTGCATAATTACCTGCGGGCTGCCAAATTGATGAAGGAACTCCGTGGTATAAAAACTGCACTGGAAGTAGAAGTAATGCAAAAGGCAATTGATATTACCGAGAATACATTTCGCCGGTTGCTGAAATTTATCAAACCCGGAGTGTGGGAGTATGAAATTGAAGCTGAGATCATGCACTCATTCCTGAGCCAAAGGGCAACAGGCCAGGCTTATGGCAGCATCATTGCCAGTGGTGACAGGGCAAGAACACTTCATTATGTTTCCAACAATGAAGAGTGTAAAGATGGAGAGCTGATCTTAATGGATTTTGGAGCCGAATATGGTGGTTATTGTGCTGATCTTACCAGAACTGTTCCTGTTAACGGAAAGTTTACCCGCAGGCAAAAAACGGTTTATAATGCTTGTCTGCATTTGCATGATTATGCCAAAAGCCTGCTTAAGCCGGGCATAAGTATCGTTGATTATACCGAGAAAGTGGGAGAGGAGGCAACACAACAATTTCTAAAGATTGGCCTGCTAAGAAAATCTGATGTAAAGAATGAAGACCCGGAGAACAGGGCATACCGTAAATATTTATACCATGGCATTTCGCACCATTTGGGTGTAGACGTCCATGACCTGGGTACAAGGACAGAACCTATCAAACCCGGAATGGTGTTCACGGTGGAACCGGGTATTTACATCGAAGAAGAGCAAATGGGTATACGGATTGAAAATAATCTCTGGATCACCAAAAATGGTAATAAAGACCTGATGAAGAATATTCCCATTACGGTGGAGGAGATAGAGGCGCTGATGAAGAAGTGATAGTCTACAGTCGATAGTCCATAGTCCATGGCAGGTAACTAAGAATATAAAGTAATTTTTATTGCAATGGCGTTTAAGTTCGAGAATCTAAAAGTGTGGCAGCTATCTTTGGAGTTGACAGATGAAATCGATTCAGTGGTACAAAAATTTCCACAACATGAACTTTATTCTTTGTCCAGCCAGATCAGAAGAGCTGCCAATTCTGTTTCGCTGAATATTGTCGAGGGCTCAACAGGACTGACCAATGCAGAGTTTAAAAGATTTCTTGCTATTGCAAACAGGTCTGCTCTTGAAGTGGTTGGATGCTTATATTTGGCGAGAAGAAGAAGTTATATTGATGATAATGTTTTTAAACATCTTTATGATCGAATAGAGATTTTGGTGAAAATGATTCAGGCATTAATCAATTCCTTAAACGACTAAATAATAAGAAAACGATCGGCTATGGACAGTTGACCGTTGACAGTGGACTAATCAATGAAACAAATCCCAAATATATTCACCCTTCTCAATCTCATATTTGGCTGTTTGGCAATAGTAGTTACTTTGCAAAACGGTATTATTATCAATGAGACGGCTGAAGGAGTACAGTTGATAGATATTCCTGAAAAAATCTGGCTGGCATCACTTTTCATAGGTATTGCAGCGGTCGTTGATTTTCTCGATGGATTTGTAGCCCGTCTTTTTAAGGCGACATCAGAAATGGGAAAGCAACTTGATTCATTAGCCGATGTGGTAAGTTTTGGTGTTGCTCCTGGCATGATCATTTATCAATTCCTTCGCCTCAGTTATGCACAAGATGCTACAGGCGTGGAAGTATCCATACTCTGGTTGCTGCCTGCCTTTATTTTACCTGCTGCTGCAGCATGGCGTTTAGCAAGGTTTAACCTTGATACAAGCCAGTCATATTCTTTTAAGGGGATGCCTGTTCCTGCAGTGGGCATATTTGTCGCTTCACTGCCGCTGATCTACTGGAATGTAAATGAAGCCTGGGCTCAGCAACTGCTGCTAAATAAATGGTTCCATTACGGACTGGTGCTGGTGCTTTCTTGGCTGATGGTTTCCAGTTTACCATTGATGGCATTAAAATTCAAGGATTACAGTGTCAAAAATAATTTGCCAAAATATTTGCTGGCCGTCATTGCTATAGCAGCGTTGTTGCTTCTGAAATGGTTGGCAATTCCTGTCGTAATAGTGGCTTATGTTGTCCTATCTTTGCTTTTCAAAAATAAAGCAGCATGACCTATACAGTTCAGATAAAAGTAATGCCCCTGAAAGAGTTGCTGGACCCCCAGGGTAAAGCCGTTATGGG
>CAYPBW010000056.1:0-16842 GCA_964409055.1 uncultured Chitinophaga sp.
CAGCAAGGCGTTCTGCAAGGGATTCGTTTGCAATGTTGAATGAAGATTTTTCTGTTACCGGCAGGATTTTAGCACTTAATGTAATGCTAAGGAAAGAAAGGATTAGTACCCCCCCCCCCGATGGATAAGATTTTTTTCATAAACTTAGTCTGTGAAGTTAAAAAATATTTACTCCATCAAGGTAGAATAGGATTTCAACATAAAAAATACCACAAAGTGGTAATTTTTGTGGCCTTGTTTTTGTAGCGGGGCTTTAACTAAACAAATACTCCACATCTTCCCTTGTCAGTGTTTTCACAAACGTAGCGTCATCAGAAATGATGTCCTTGGCCAGGGCCCTTTTCTTTTCCTGCAATTGCAGAATTTTATCTTCAATAGTATCCTTACAGATCATCCGGTAGGCAAAGATGTTTTTAGTCTGGCCAATACGGTGTGTACGGTCAATGGCTTGTTGCTCCACAGCAGGGTTCCACCAGGGGTCAACGATATATACATAATCGGCAGCAGTGAGGTTCAAACCCACGCCACCGGCCTTGAGTGAAATGAGGAATACCCTTACTTCATGATCATTCTGGAAACTCTGGATAGCTTTTTCCCTGTCCGGCGCAGAAGTGCTGCCATCAAAGTATTCGTATTTGATGCCGAGTTCTTCCAGCTTTTTACGAATCAGTCCAAGCATGCCCAGGAACTGAGAAAACACCAGCGCCTTATGATCACCGATATTTTCTGTTATCTCTCTTGCCAGCTCATCCAGCTTGATAGAATGATTTTCAAATTTCTCCTGTTCATTCAGGATCGCAGGTGAGTCGCATATCTGGCGCAACTTCATTAAGCCCTGCAAGATAGTAAGCTGTGATTTTTGAATGCCCTGTGTTTCAATGGTGCCCAATATCTGATTGCGGAAATCATTGCGGTACGCATCATAAATATTGCGTTGCTCTTCTTCCATTTCACAGAAAAGGATCATCTCCTGTTTTTCAGGCAGATCTTTGGCCACTTGTTCTTTTGTTCTTCTTAATATGAACGGGTAAAGCAGTTTCTTCAAATGTTCTTTTCGGTCCTGCTCGCCAAACTTATCAATCGGGATGGCAAACTCCTGACGGAAGAACTCCACCGTACCCAGCATACCGGGATTAAGGAAGTTCATCTGCGCAAAAATGTCAAATGTATTATTCTGCAAAGGCGTACCACTCATGCACAGGCGATGTTTGGCATTCAGCAAACATGCCGCTTTGGTTACTTTGCTGGATGGATTTTTGATTGCCTGCGATTCATCCAGTATCACATAATCAAACTCCACACTCATCAGCAATTTAATATCACTGCGCAATGTACCATAGGTAGTAATGGTCACATCATGATCTACCAGTTCTTCTTTCACCCTTGTTCTTAATCCGCCATGATGAATACGGTAAGTAAGGGCGGGAGTAAATTTTTTAATCTCATTCTCCCAGTTATAGATAAGTGTGGTAGGACAAACCACCAGGGCTTTCAGTTTTCCCTGCTCATTTCGGTAATGCTCCATAAAGGAAAGGGCCTGAACGGTTTTACCCAAACCCATATCATCTGCGAGGATACCACCCCAATTGATATCCTTCAGGTAATTCAACCATTGATAGCCGGCTACCTGGTAGGGACGCAGTATCGGCTGCAAATGATCAGAAGGAGCTATTTCATTGATCTTGTTAAACTGGCGCAGGTTCTCATATTTCTCTTCGAGTTTTACCACCAGCTCTTCTTCATCTCTTGTTTCATATAATTCATCCACCACACTCAGGTGATAACGGGAAAGTTTTAATGAGTCTGTTTTTCCCTCACCCACCCTGAAGAGCAAGGAATATTTTTTCAACCACTCTTCCGGTAATATACCGAGAGTGCCGTCATTTAACTGTACAAACTGCTGCTTATTGGCCAAAGCTCTTTTTACTTCGGCAACCGTTACTTTCTGATCACCGAAAACAATATCCACTTTTGCATCAAACCAATCGGTATTGCTGCTGATAAAAATTTTGGTTTGCGGCTTGGCAGTATTGAAACGGAAGTTTTTCAATGCTTCAAAACCGAAGACAGGTGTCTTCATCTCTTTCATCGCATCTACGAACAAGAAGAACCAGTTATTCTTCAGCACATCAGTGCCTTTCAGTGCAAGGGTTCCGGTATCTTCATTATAGGCAAAACTGGAATGAAGGTTTTGAAGCTTCTGTATGAATTCATGTTCTTTCTCCCTGTTCCGGTGTACTACCATTACTTTATCTCCCTGCGGCACAATAACCTCATCTCTGTCCCTTGATTTTGTTTCATAGCCCTTGTAGGTAAAGGATGGCTGAAAAACGAGGTATTCGCCTTTTTCCAGCAGAAACAGCTTTACTTCGGGGTTGCCATCTTTTACTTCCTGCACCAGCGATTTATCAAAATCAACCTTATGTTCTTTCGCCAGCGGCAGGATGAATTGTGTGAGACATTTATTCCATTCTTCCGCAGGCACACTCATTTTTCCGGATGGCAAAAATTTGTCCACCAGGTGAATAACATCATTGCTTTGCCAGAGATAAAGTTGCTGGTTATATAAAAAGAAAAGAGGGCTTGTGATTTCATTGTCGCCCAGTTCAAACTCCAGCACTCCTGTCTTTACTTTGCATTGAATATTATAATGAGAGTTCTTTTTAACGATGAAATGCGGTCTTGCCGGCTCTGCCTGCAATTGTAACGGCTCCAGGTTATTGGTTTTAAAAGCCTTCTTTTCGGGCAACAGAAATACAAAGGGGCTGCCCGCCAGCTCAGTAAATATCTTTCGCAGTTTGGGCAACAAATATTCAGCAATAAGCTCCTTGGTTTCATCCGGAAGATCATCTTCTTCGTGATGAATAATGTTTTCCCAAATGCCGGAGAACGGTGAGTTCCTGCTGACATACTTGTTGATCTCTGCTTCCTGCAGCTTTCGCAGCATGGTGAGTAATTCACCATCGGATTCAGAAAGATTATCAGTACTTACATACCGGCTTATGTCTAATTTTTCTGTTGTCCCTGCAAAAGCATCATTGCTGTCATTGGGATCACCGATCACCACATCTATTGTAAAGCCCGGATAGGCTTTTTTATTAAAATTGAAAACAACCCCCAGTTTCTGCGAAGGCAACACCGGCTTCACTTCTTCTTTTACCGGAACAATTACTTCTTCTTTTTCTTTTTGTGGCAGCAATACCGGTTTCACAGGTGCAGCTACAGGAGCTACTCTTTTAATGGCGGGATCCAATACCCTTAAAAACGGCTTGCCCTCTTTATAAGCAAATTCAAATTTGCCTGTTAAATCATCACTCAGGGAATAACCATATGCTTCCAGCAGTTTGTTTTTTTCCTTATCCCAGTTACGGATACTGTCGAAATAATTGGCACCATAAGTATTCAAGAGCTGTAATAAGACAATCACCTTAGGAAGACACAAAGGATGTTCTGCATCTTCATAATCGCAACTTGTATCAAAGTTTCTTTCTTCGTTCTTGCGGACGATGACCTGGTAGGATTGGCCGTTCAGTGCAACAGTGGCTTTTACCATTTCATTTTCTGCATATTCAATAGCAGCCTTGTTGGTTCTGAGAAATTTTTCTGCCTCAGCAAATACTTCCGGAGATGAAAATAACCGCAGGTTCTTCAAATCAATGGTTTTCATTTTCACCACGGTGTGCCGCTGGTCATATTGTACATGTTCTGACTGCAGATGGCCCCGGTCAATCATTTCCTGCAACTGGAAGAGTGCAGCGGCCTCATGACGACAGATGTCGCCCAGGTTGTACGGACAGGCACAACGCAACGATGTCGCTTTGGGATCTTTGAATTTCTGAATATATACTTTATAGTAGGTAGAATAACTGTCGTCTTTCACCCTGAATACAGCTGAACCAAAGAGGTCATCATATTCTACCAGTTCTACAAACCCGATAGCATGTATCTTTTTACCTCTGCGGATTACTTCATCCGTTCCATGAGTATAAACGTACTTGATAAGGTGCGGTAAAGCCATAATAAAAAATCACAAATAACAAATTGCAAAAAGGACAATCGGCAAAAGTAAAAGAATGTAAAGCGGATTTCCTTATAATAAGGAAGAAATAAATAATAATTCCTGTTTATGATTTATACGGTAAAAATGAAGTACCTTGTATGCTTTTTTTCTGAGCCTACGCCCTTGCAATCAGCTTGCCATCACTGTATACCGGCAACACATTGGCAACATCTGCCGTCAGGCAGAACCGGATATCTTCGATAAGGCCAAACCGCTCTACCAGGCGATGATAGTGAGTAAGTTTCGGAGCAAAATCAATCAGCTTGTTTTTATACTTTGTATACATCGTTTCTGCCATCAGCGAACTGTCGCAATGAACTGTAAAATGTTTGGAGAGTTGGTGAATCACTGCACCGGCAAATAACGTATCCTCCAGGTTAAACCGGTCTTTCCAGCCTGCACAACCCAACACAACATTCTTTTTTTCTGATAACAAATAATCACAAACTGCTGAGAGATTAGGAAAAGAGCCGGAAATAATAGTATCGGCATTTTTATCCAGCGCCATTTGCAATAGCCGGGTACCGTTGGTAGTTGTCAGCACCAGTGTTTTGTTTTCGATAAACTCCCTGCTGTATTCTAATGGTGAATTACCATGCTGAAGGCCTTCGGCAATCATGCCATCCCTTTCACCGGCGGCAATGCCCCCAATATTTTTACTGATCTCAATGGCCTTGGGTACAGTATCCACCGGTATCACACATTTTGCCCCGTTGTATAATGCGGAAGCAATTGTAGAGGTAGCCCTGAAGACATCAATGATAACAACAACACTGTTGCTGAGGTCGTAAAGATGCAATAAAGCCGGAGAAATGGAAGTATGAAGAGAAGGTTTGTTGCTCATAATGTGCCGCAAAAGTAACACATCAGAAATAAACAGTATTACGCACTATTTGATCAGTAATCGTTTCCAGCGGTCTGATTCGGCAACCTCCTTTATGGTTCTGTTACGTTGCTCCAGCAGTTTTTTCATGTAGTTGGTAAGAAACAATGCATTTAGCCAGCGGCCCACTATTCCGTAAGGCGTTTCAAAATGAAAAAGATCGATCAAAAGGGTTCCGTTTTCGCAGGGCTTAAAATGATGTTCATGCTTCATCATTTTAAAATCACCCTGCAATTGTTCATCCACAAATAGCTCCGGCTTTTTCATTTCTGTGATCTTCACCCGAAGCAGCCGGTTTTTGAAGAGATGTTTTGCCCGCCATGTTACCGTTTCTTCTCTTTCGATAAGTCCTATTCTTGTTCCGGCAACGGCCTCTTCTTTGTAAGGAGACATAGATTCTTTGTGCAAACCAATATGACGGCTGAGATCAAACACCACTTCTGCAGGCGCAGCTATGAACGTTGTAAGATGAATGGTTGGCATCCGTGTAAATATAAATATGAATTATTGGGTCTATTCGATTACACAAAAATCCTACCGGCCATTACTTTTTTAAGAAAAAGGAATCTTGGCCACTTTAGCTTTCAGGGATTTGTCTCTTACCTGAATGTAAATTTCCGAATCAATAGCTGCAAAAGCAGTTTGTACATATCCCATTCCAATGGCTTTTCCCAAACTGGGTGATTGGGTGCCGGAACTAACCTGGCCAATCGTGTTGCCTGAATGATCTTTTATCTCGTAGCCATGGCGGGGGATACCTTTGTCAATCATTTCAAATCCTACCAGCTTTCTTTGCACCCCATCCGCTTTTTGTTTGGCAAAAATTTCTTTTGATGTAAATTCTTTTGTGAATTTGGTAATCCAGCCCAGCCCGGCTTCAATAGGAGATGTAGTATCGTCAATATCATTTCCATACAGGCAAAAGCCCATTTCAAGGCGAAGCGTATCTCTTGCTCCGAGGCCAATAGGTTTTAATCCCTGCGGACCGCCAATTTCGAAAATGGCATCCCAGATCTTATCAGCAGCGCCATCTTTGTCTTCAAAATATATCTCCACTCCCCCCGCACCTGTATATCCTGTGGCGCTGACCAGCACATTTTCAACTCCTGCAAACACTCCTTTGGTGAAAGTGTAATACTTCAGGTTGAGAATATCCATTTCTGTGAGCGGTTGCAAAATCTTTGTTGCATTAGGGCCCTGAATGGCCAGAAGACAGGTCTTTTCAGAGATGTTGTGCATCTCCACATTATTGGTATTATGTTTTGAAATCCAGTTCCAGTCCTTTTCAATATTGGAGGCATTTACTACCAGCATATATACTTTATTCTCTTCAATGCAATACACCAACAGGTCGTCCACTATTCCACCATTATCATTTGGCAGGCAACTATATTGAGCCTGTCCCGCTTTTAACTTAGCTGCATCGTTGCTGGTAACTCTTTGAATAAGATCTAATGCATACTCTCCCTTCAGGATAAATTCACCCATATGGCTTACATCAAAAACACCGGCATTTTTTCTTACAGCAGCATGTTCATCATTAATACCCGTATAGGAGATAGGCATATTATAACCGGCGAACGGGGCCATTTTTGCACCCAGGGCAATATGTTTTGAGGTAAAAGGCGTATTCCTGGTTTCCATACAGTAATTTTTTAAGAGTGAGCAAAGGTAAGTGAATAGTCAACGTTCCTAAAATCAGAAAGGCCCCTTGCGAAGCCTTCCTGTATTCCCATGGCGGGATATTCAACCAGTCCGCAACCGGACTTCAACCAAAATTTTTAGAACCATTCCACCAATGATGATGCCGGGTTAGGGCCACTGGCATAAGAGCCATCCTCGTTGCTCTTTCTTTTACTGTTTACCCCGGTAGTTGATTTTACTTTTTGACTGTTTTTCCTTTCTTCCAGCTCCTGCAGTTCTTTTTTCTTCCGCTCTATTGATTTTTCCAGTTCAAGGCTGTCATTCGTCTTTTCCGAACTATCAAACCTATACTCATCTTTGGCCGGCTTTTGATCAACCGTTCCGTCAGGCCCTTTCAGCTCACCATCAAGGCCCATTACATAATCTATCCCCGTACGGAAACGGAAAGCTCTTTCATCATTATCGATTTCAATCCCGGTGATACGATCACGGCGATAACTTTTTTTCACCCTGACGTTGATGGCATTAAGTTTTCTCTGAACAGATTCATCAAATCTTATTTGTTTGCCTACCGGTACTAATATTTCTATCTCCACATGCTGGCCCCTGAACTTGCTGTCCTTATCAATCGCATAACCATTTGCTATATCCAGCACTGTATCTCTCCACATTGCATCAAAATCAATTTTGGATGCCCGGCTTAATGCCTCCGGTTCCGTTCTGCCAAAGCTGTGTTTCCTGATATTAACATGATACAGAGAATCCTGGCTGGCTTTAACACTGAATTTCACAGCACCGATCTTTAAGGTGTCTTTTGTCATATCCCAACCTTCACTGTCATCGTTCATCCAGCCAAAACTGCCGGTATATTCCAATTCTGGTTGAGATACAGCCACGATCATCTTACCACCGGCCGGCTGCGTAATAGCAACAGGAATATCGGTATGTTCAAATTCACGGAAATCTTTTATTATGCTTGCAACAAAGAAGGTAACAGATACCCAGCCAATGGTCCACAAGCCGCCAAATGTCCAGCCCAAATAATTATTCTTTGATTTTGCCCTGATGATACGACGCACTACCCAGGTAATAAAGCCGATCAAAGGAACCAGCAGGAAGAATATTAATGTGCCCCAGGCAAATATTTGCTGCCATTTACTGGTCCATAAGAAATTATTGATGGGCCACCAGGCTACACCGCCAAACAATAATGCGATCAGTGTAACAAACAATGCGAATGCTATGGTGCCGGCAATAAAGAGGAAGAATACTTTAAACAATACTCCAAAAGCATGACCAATACCTCCACCGCCTCTTCTAACGGTTTCGTTCACTTCTGAAGCAAATTCCTTACCTCTTGTATTAGCAAATTCTTTTGCCTTATTGCTGAAACTTTGTGCTGATTCTTTTACTTCTTCTCCCCAGCCTTTCATTTTCTCTTTCATATTCTCCATTCCCTCTCTTACATTCTGTCTAATCCTGTTCACATCCACGGTTTCTCCTCTCATTTCCATTTTCTGGTAATCACTATTCGCTTCCGGCAAAACAATCCATAATATGATGTAAGTAAGTATAAAGGTTCCGCTCAATGAACCAAAACCCAGGTTCAATGCAAAGTCAACATCATAATGCCAGCGAAATCCATTGAGAATTCCAACTAAAATGCTCAACAGGAGAGGGGCTGCAAAGATCAAACGGATAGTGGAAGCACTCTTATTAAAATATGCTGCCAAACCGCCGGCCACGCCACCAATTACCTTGTCATCAGGATTTCTATACAGTCTCTTGCCGATATATCCCTCCAGGTCCTTGGGCGGCAATACAATCCATAATATTATGTAGGCCAGGAAACCAAAGCCAAAGCCTCCGAAACTAATGATCGCAAATAGTATCCTTACTATAGCAGGGTCTACATTCATATATGCTGCAAGTCCGCTACAAACACCACCTATAAACTTATCATTGGTATCACGATAAAGTCTTTTACTTTTCTTTTCAGTATAAGTGAAATTGGGTTGTGTGCCTGGCTGGGCAGCTTCTGCAGTTTCCTTGTCTTCTGCTTCAAAATCTTCCACTCTTCCCATGGCGGTGATAATCTCTTCTATATCCTGGTCGGTTACCGCAGCAGCACCTTTACGAATTTTTTCATTCATCAGTTCTGCAATACGACTTTCGATGTCATTGATAATTTCATCACGGCCTTCTTCATTGGCAAAATAGCGGCGAAGGCTTTCGATATAAACCTGCAGCTTTTCATAAGCTGAATCTTCAATCGGGATAACCCGGCCGCTCAGGTTTATGTTTATTATCTTTTTCATGTTGTAATTATTTGGTTGAATCAGGTTGATTAGTTGGTGGGTGTGGCTGGTGTTTCACCGGGCTTTTTGCTGGTCAGTGCATTTACACCATTGTATAGCTCATTCCAGGTTTGCTCCAGTTCTTTATAAAATGTTTCGCCTTTTTCAGTCAGCGAAAAGTATTTGCGGGGAGGGCCTGAATTACTTTCCACCCAGCGATAAGTAAGCATGTCTGCATTCTTCAACCGGGTTAGCAATGGATACAGGGTTCCCTCGAGTATTTGAAGATTGGCCGCCCGCATTTCCTCCACTATATCACTGGGATAGGCCTCACCCCGGCGAATAATGGAGAGAATACAGAACTCCAATATCCCTTTCCGCATCTGGCTCTGTGTGTTCTCGATGTTCATGATAATCGTCTTTTTTAACTTGACAGGTCAAAGATAGGGTGATATTTGGTACTATGCAAAACAAAGTACCATTTTTTTTAGAGTAATGTAGATTAAACGGAACATAAATAAATTTAAATGATTGATATTTAATGTTTTTGTATAAATTAATAGTCACATATATTTAGACTGTCGGTTTTAATTCATGATAAACGATCTTTGAACCGGATCAAAACTCTGAGCAGCTTAACCATATATCAATGCTAAACTACCGTTGCCTCTTTGTCCTTTTTATGTATTCTTCCCTGCTGTATTCCTGCTCGAATAAATACAAGGCTTTTCAAAGCCGTTATCAATTCTCCAGTTCAGATGGAAAACCCGCCTATGAGCAGTTGGATTACTGGGCAGCCCATCCATGGAAACAAGATCCGTCAGACAGTGTGCCTGCCCAATTGCTGAATGAAAAACGGGATACACTTGCTGATGTGTTTTTTCTTCATCCAACTACTTTTACTAAAAAGAAAGACAAGCATATCAGCAATGCAACCATCAATGATCATTCTATTAATGCCAAAACAGATTATTCGTCCATACTTTACCAGGCCAGTGTATTTAATCAATCCTGCCGTGTTTTCGCACCCCGATACCGGCAGGCACATATTCAGAATTTTTATTCCGGCGATACTGCACTTGCCAAAAAAGCATTTGACCTGGCCTATGAGGATATCCGGAACGCCTTTCTATACTATCTAAAAACCTGGAATAACGAAAAGCCAATAATAATTGCCGGGCACAGCCAGGGTGCCTTAATGGCCGAACGTTTACTAAAAGAATTCTTTGAAGGAAAAATATTAGAAAAAAAACTGGTGGCTGCTTATATCATTGGCTGGCCAGTTTCTCAGGATTATTTTTCTGCTCTGACTATGTGTAAAGATTCAGCGCAAACAGGTTGTGTGATCAGCTGGAGAACATTTCGCAAAGGTTATGTTCCATCGTATTTAAAAAATAATAAGGAAGCTGCCCTTGCTACCAATCCGCTAACATGGAGAACAGACGATCAGTATGCGCCAAAACAACTTAACAAAGGCAGTGTGCTGACTAAATTCAATAAAGTATATAAACATACAACCGATGGTCAATTGGTAAACGGCCTGCTGTATGTTAAGAAACCAAAGTTTCCCTGGAGCTTTTTATACCTCACCAGGAACTATCATATAGCTGATATAAACCTTTTTTACCTGAATATCAGGGAGAATGTTCGCCAAAGAATCATAAACTTTAAGTAATTGCCTGCCCTATTGGCTGTTTTCTAAATCAGCAATAATCCTGATGAGACTCATCTCCGACGAAGATTTTGTCAAGTACCTTTAACTACAAATTTGCGGTTATGAAAACGATCCTCATCCCCACCGATTTTTCTCCTGTTGCCACCAATGCCATGCATTATGGCATCGATATGGCTAAGGCTGTACATGCAAGTATTATTTTGCTGCATGTTTACCAGGTACCGGTCAGCTATACAGACACCCCGATTGTTCTGGTATCGGTAGAAGAATTAAAAAAGGAAGCTGAGCAAAAACTGGAAAAATTGCACAGAGAAGTAGAGCATCTTACTTCAGGAAGCATCAAAATTTATACAGAAGCCAGGCTGGGTAATATTGCAGATGAGATCGAGAATTTGTGTGAAAAAGTAAAACCCTTTGCTGTGGTGATGGGAAGCAAGGGAAGTACCGGGATTGAAAAAATATTATTTGGCAGCACAACACTTACGGCTATCAGGCATCTTACCTGGCCTGTTATCTGTGTGCCACCCGGAAAAGTATATGGAAACGGTATTAAAAAAATAGGTTTCGCCTGCGATTTCAGGAATATTGTTGAAACGACCCCGGCGGAAGCCATCAAAGTTTTTATAAAAGAATTTGGTGCGGAACTGCATGTGTTGAACGTCGATTATCATAACAAACAATTTAGACCGGAAACTCCTGAGCAGTCTGCACTTCTTCATACCATGCTTGAAGAAGTAAACCCGGTGTACGATTTCATTGAACACAAGGATATTGAAGATGGCTTAAATGAATTTGCCGAAAAGAACAACCTCGACTTGTTGATAACGATACCCAAGAAACACAAATTATTAGACGGGCTGTTCAAACCAAGTTCTGCCAAGCAGCTGGTAGTTCAATCGCACATCCCTGTAATGTGTATTCATGAGTAGGGAAATTTGGTAAGGCAGAAATATTTTGTACCTTTTCTGTTCACCAAAACCTAACCACCATGAAATGTAAACCAACTGCAGGGGTACTATTCCTTTCTGTTATGTTAATCCTTTCTGCCTGTGGCGGAAAAGACAAAAAAACGGATGATAAAAAAGAAACAACTACAGAAACTACTGTAAAAGACAGCGCAGGGGGTGATAACATTGTTCCCAATATTGATACTGCTGCGCTAAAGGATGAAGCTTCTATACTGGATGCTATGCAAAAGGTTGTCGATGCCCGGCTGGCAGATGACAAAAAAAAGCAGGAAGATCCTAATTATTCCGGGCATTATCTTGAACTGACCAAGCTCTATACTGCTGTGCTGAAAGCTTCAACAGCCTATTCTAAGACTCTTACTGACCCCAATAAAGCGGTAGAATTCAATAACAAGGTTAGCGAGATTCAGAAAAAAATGTATGCTAACTAATTCTTTAGAAGTGTGGCTGTCTTAAAAGCTTGGATTTAATGGATTGCCACGAAGAAAAAGAATTGCAAATCAATTTTTCTTTCCTTCGTGACTTCGTATCCCTGCCTGCCGGTTTACCTGCCGGAGTCAGGCAGGCGGGTTTGTGACAAAAAAATACTTTTGAGACAGCCTCCTTTTTTATTGTTGCCTATAGAGCCATTCGCTTTCTTCTGATGACTGTTTTATTAACGCATATTTTTTTACCCTTGAAATAGTTACTTCATCAAGCAGGTCTACAACTGTTTTATAAGAAGTTTCCGCACCAGGCTTAATTAACATCATTAATTCATCTCTTCCCTTTTTTAACCTCTCGTTTTTATCCAGGCTTATCTGCATCCTTCCGATAACAGCTCTAAGTGAGTTTTTTCCAGAAAGCTCAGCAGGTTCAATTTTTAGGTTCATGTCTGCATCTTCCCATTCTCCCTGGTAATAATAAATTGAATTTCCCTTTGTCAAAACTGTCAATGCTGCAGATTTTGCAAGATCGGTTGGCGGCCCATCTGCGGGCATTGCCAAATTCATCACGGTAGGTTTGCTTAATTCTGTTGTTATAACAAAGAAGGAAATCAGCAGAAAGCCAAGATCCACCATAGGGGTCATATCTACTTTCAGGTAATGCTTTATCATTTTCCGCACTACTGCTCTTTTTCTCAGCTGTGTTTCACTATTGCTGACTGTGCTATTCAGTTGTGTCATAAGCTCTGGTTTGCCTATATGACACTTGCTGCTATTATTTCCACAAATCAAACTGGTTTTACTCTACCAGTACAAATGCCGCCCAATAGAAAGGTGAATATTTTTTCCGCATATCCGCCTGTGCCTGGTAAAATGCATCACTTACGGTTTTGCCTTTTAGCCAGTAGGTATAAAATGCAGTCATTAACTCTGCCGTTTCCTTATCCGGCACCTGCCACAGGCTTACAATCATCTTTCTTACACCTGCCATCTTAAAAGCCCTTTGCAGCCCAAAAACTCCTTCGCTTCCTTTTACATCACCCAACGCTGTTTCACAGGCACTCAGCACCACCAGCTCTGCATCAGACAAATTGAGCTGGGAAATTTCGTAGGCAGTAACAACACCATCTTCTACTCCGGCGATAGGAGCCTTGCCACTCCATACATAATTACCTCCGGCAAGGACCAATCCGCTTCTCATCAAAGGATCTTCTGCTTTTCTGTACTCGTTTTCAGAAATTGATGCAGCTTTATTTTCCTCTGGCTCTGGTAAAAAGAAACCATGTGTTGCTATATGAATTTCTTTGTATCCGGTATTACTGATTGCTTTCAGGTTCTCTTCCGAAGCATTGGCCTTTGTAAATACTCTGGCTTTCACTTTATTCCGATCAAATAATTGTTTGATGCTGTTCACCTCTTCCCCGGTTCCGGGCAGGCCGGGCCATGTTGATGAACTTTGAAAAACAGAATGTGTTACAGGCACAGAGACAGCATTGTCTTTTCGCAAACGGGTTAACCGGAGGCTGTCCATTGAAAAATCTGCATCGCCAAATAATACTATATCTCCTGGTGCCGATATTTTTGTTTGAGTGCGAAATGCAACCTGCCTTGTGCTGGTATATTGTTGCAGCTGGAACTTGTCCATTAAAAGCGTATTGCTGTCAGCCATCAGTGCATGAAAGGCAATTGCATATAATTTACCCGATGGAGAATATGCAATTTTTTTGATCCCCTTCAGGTGTGGTTCCAGCGGAGCCCAAATAAGTTTATAAAGACTTTGCCCGAGTAAGGAGGAGGTGTTTTTGATTTCAATGCCCCGGTAAAAACTGCTTACCATTTTAGTTGCAGAATTTCCCGCACTATCAAATAATTTTTTGAGGTCCTGCTTTTCACATAAAGGCACAAAAACCGGAACAGAATCATACTTCCGGAATAAGTACGCTGCGTAGATGGATGAATCTGTTTTTCCGCTTCTGTAAAGTTTAAAATGCAGGAATTCTATTGCCGCCTCATCTTCTGCCAAATTTTTTTGTACTTCCCGCATATTTATATGAAGAGAAGCCGTTTGATTTTTAAAAGATGAAGATCTTCTGATGATTTCCTTTTCTGTAGCCTCGGCTTCTGCCTCAATACCCTTCAGGTTTTTTGACCTGAATTCTGCCGGCAATGTGTATTGTTTTGAAAGTATTTTCTTTTGGGTGATCCAGTCCTGAAGCATTCTTCTAAGCGATGTGTCATTACTTTTTCTTACTGACTCAAGCATGTTTCTTGTAGCCGACAGTGAAAGCGACTTATAGCCCAGCAGTAATTCAAGGCTGCTTTTAATAAAATTTTTTCCTGCATACGGATGATTATACAAAAGGCTGCTATTGATATCAATAGCCGAAAGATTATAAGACAGGTAATTTGCCTTTTCCTCTTCAGACAAAATGGTAAATACATCCGCAACATTTTTCTGCAACACCTGATTACTTTGTATCAGCAATGGCTCTGCTTTTTTATATTGCCCCATCTGTATATACAGTAATGCCAGGTCGGCCTGTGTTTCGGCGGTAAACGGATGATTTTCTCCCAGGCTTTTTTTACGAATCGTTATTGACTGATTGTACAGTTTTTCCGCTTCCGGATAATTCCTTTTTGATTTTCGGTACAAAGCAGCCAGGTTATTCAGACTTGTAGCATACGAGGGATGGTTTTCTCCCATTGTTCGTTTCCAGGTAGCGGATGCCCGGATCAATAATGGAAGTGCCTTGTCGTATTGTTTCTGCGTGGCATATAGGCTGGCCAGGTTATTTAGCGTCATTGCATAATCCTGGTGGTCTTCCCCCAGAACCCTCTTTCGGACAGCAAGTGCCTGCAGGTACAAACTTTCCGCCGTAGCATAATTCTTTGTGACTTCATTGACTGAAGCAAGATTATTAAGGCTTAAAGCATAATCCGGGTGATCGGAACCCAGTTCTGCTTTCCAGATATTGCCGGATTGAATGTACAACTCTTGCGCCTTGGCATATTGTCCCATTTCCTGGTAAAGAGTAGCAAGATTGTTAAGGCTCATGGCATAGCGGGGATGCTTTTCTCCCAGGATATTTTGCCTGATATCCCTTGCTTCAATATACAAGGGCTCCGCTTTTGCATATGAACCCATTGACTGGTAAAGGCCTGCCAGGTTATTCAACTGCGTCACATAATCCGGATGATTTTTGCCCGGATTTTTTTCTACAATTCTTTTTGCTGCTAAAAAACAGGTTTCTGCTGATTCATATTGGCCTGTTTGCTGGTAGAGAGCCCCGAAATTATTAAGGCTTAAGGCATAATCCGGGTGTCCGGTACCATAGAGCTTCTTTCTAATGTCTAAAGAAGAATTATAATAGTTAACGGCTTTATCATATTCCCCTGTTTGTACATATAGTTCTCCCAAATTATTGACAGCAGCCGCATACTCCGGATGAAATATACCAGTGGTTTTTTTGTAAATATCTGCTGCGAGTATAAATGTTTTTTCCGCCTCTTTAAAATTTCCCAATGAAGCGTAATTATTAGCAAGGTTATTCAAACTTTGCGCATAATCTGCATGAAACTCCCCCAACACAGCTTTTCTTGCATTTGCCACGGCGATAAAAACAGCACTTGCTTTTGCATACAAACCCATCTGCTGATAAAGAGTAGCAATATTATTTTGCGAGGAAAGATATGCCGCAGATTTTTCGCCTATAACCAGCTTCATTATTTGTGCTGCCTGAAGAAAAAGCTGTTCTGCTCTGCTGTATTGCCCGAGGTGCTGGTACAATGACGCAAGATTATTCAGTCCTTTGGCATAGCTGCTGTCATTGATGCCGTAGTTTTTTTTAGTGATAGTTAAAATCTGCTGGTAATATGATTCCGACTTTTTATACTCTCCCTTTTCCCGGTAAAGAAACCCGAGACTGTTCAGGCTTGACAGATAAGAAAGATCCTTCTCTCCGTTGGAGTACAACAAATCCCTTTGTTGCAAAAAATAGGTTTCTGCTTTGTCCAGTTCATAAAGCCGCAGATGACTTATAGCCAGGAACATTACAAGGCCGCTCACAAAGGGACTCTTGTCACCAAAATCTTTTTTAACAGCAACCAGCGCCTTTTCGGCAACGGGGATTGTATTTTTGAAATCGCCTTTGTCAAATAGTTCCATTGTTCTTTGCAACAAGTCCAGGGTATTTTGAGCTGAAGCAGTCAGTGAGATAAAGAGAAGAGCTGAAATCAGCAATGATTTCATGGTAGCAGTTTTGGTTGAATGGACTGTTAATTTACTAAATCCCTGTTGAACTTGCCCGCAAAAAAGATTTACTCTACCAGTACAAATGCTGCCCAATAGAAAGGAGAATATTTTTTACGCATTTCTGCCTGCGCCATTGCAAATGCATCGTCTGTCGTTTTTCCCTTTAGCCACCAGGAATAAAATGTTGTCATCAGTTCTGCAGTTTCTTTATCGGGCACCTGCCATAGACTTACGATCATTTTCTTTACACCCGCCATTTTAAAAGCCCTTTGTAAGCCAAAAACTCCCTCACTTCCTCTTACATCACCCAAAGCCGTCTCGCAGGCACTCAGCACAACGAGTTCAGTAGTACTCAGATTCAACTGGGCAATTTCATAAGCCGTAGCAATGCCATCTTCAGCTCCTTCGGGAGTTGCTTTTCCGCTCCATGCGTTATTGCCTCCGGCTAAAATTAATCCACTCCTGATTAAGGGATCTTCTGAAAGCACATAGGTGTTTTTTGATTCTTCTTTCTGCTTTCTCTTCTGGTTTAAGGGAAGAAAATATCCATGAGTGGCAATATGCAGTATTTGTGCTGAGCGGCCATCCTGCGACTTAAGATTTTCTTCGCTTGCTTTCTGTTGCAGGAATAACCGTGT
>CAYPBW010000057.1:0-1714 GCA_964409055.1 uncultured Chitinophaga sp.
GCCTTCTCTGCATGGCGGACAATATAAATTGTATTTCCGCAGGAGAAAAGAAGAACAGAAATACTCAGAAGCAAAATTCTCATACTGTTTTTTTTAACAAGCTAAAATTAAACCCTGTTTTCATTCATTCCGTCTTTTTTGTAAATTAGAAATTAAAATCCGCAAAATATGAAGTCATTATCCGAAACCTGGTTTGCCGAAGGCCGTATAGATTTCGAGTTAAAAAAGTACACTTTACTTGCTTACCTGCAGGAAGTAAACAAATATTTCAATGAAAACAAATTATACCCGCAACTGGCAGATATTATTTTTCACTATAATAATATTGTTGCTTTCCGGGAAAACAAGAAATACCTGCAAGAGCATTTCCCTAAAAAGCTAACCGGTATCCAGATGGAAAAACTGCAGATACTGTATGAACAAATGATCGAAGACGATGAACTGATGCAGGAGTTGGAAGATATCATTCACTACTCAGCCAGCCGGATCAAAAGAACTATTCACAACGGAACTGAGATTTATGAATTTGTGGAAGAGAAGATCAATATTGCCCCCGTAGGCCTGATTCCGCTTGATACCCAGGAAGGTTATTTTTTTCTCAGCAGCGGAAATATCAAAAGCACCCGGGTGTACCATTACAGGCTTTCGTTCTTCGAAAAGCATGATGAAAAATACAGAAGTATTAAAACGGTGTTTGTTGACAACCGGGTTCGAAGTATCAGCAGCACCTATGAACATATTAAAGCTGAATTGATAAAACAACGCAGAGAACTACCCAACCCGGCCGTCTACTCCATAGAAACAGAACTGGCATTCCCGGTAGATGAAACATTGTTACCTATCGCCAAGCGAAGCCTCGTAAAATTTATCAGCGAAGCCGCATAAAGGAGTTAATTGGTTAATCAGGACATTGAAAATTTGGGTTTTCCTGATTAACCAATCATCCAATTGACTAATTAACTAATTCCAGTCCCCAATCCTTGCCCTTCTTTATGGCAGGCACTCCTTCTACAATCCATTTAGGAGGTTTTTCACCTTTTAGCAACCAGTCAAAATATTGTTGCTCACGGATGGATATATCTTTCTGGTTTTTTCTTTCCCTTAGATTATGTGCCTCGCCATTATAATTCAGCATCCAGACCTGCTTGCCAAGGCGGCGCATGGCAGTAAACAACTCTATACCCTGGTACCAGGGCACCGCCCCGTCTGCATCATTGGCCATGATCACCAAAGGGGTTTTTACTTTAGGCAAATGAAATAACGGCGAGTTCTCGATATAAAGATTAGGTTTTTCCCATAATGTGGCGCCAATGCGGCTTTGTGTTTTTTCATACTGAAACTGCCGGTTTACCCCGCTTTCCCAGCGAATACCGCCATAGGCGCTGGTCATATTGGCCACCGGCGCACCGGCCCATGCTGCCTTGAACATATTTGTCATGGTAATAAGCTGTGCCACCTGTATGCCGCCCCAGCTTTGACCCTGGATACCAATATTCTTGGCATCAATCCACTTTTGTTTTGCCAGATCCTGTGCAGCACTTACTACATAGTCGTAAGCACTTTTTGCCGGGTACCCTATCTTATAACGGATATCAGGTGAGAATACCACATAACCCCTGCTGACAAAAAATGAAATGTTCAGCCTGCTGCCGGTAGGTGTAGGTGGAATATAATTATGCAGATCTTCGGAATGTGTCTCATAGAAGTAAAGTAT
>CAYPBW010000057.1:1814-16681 GCA_964409055.1 uncultured Chitinophaga sp.
GTTGGAGAAATATATTGTGGTGTAATAATTCCCTGTAAATCTTTTTTCACCAACTCACGGTTGCCATTATTTACATTAACAGTATAAATATCCTTTTTGGTGTTACCAGTCCACTGGCTTTCTATGCGTTTCCCATAATCTGTTACGCCAACAAACTGGTCGCCATCACCTTCGTTGGTGGGATAAACGATTGGAAGATCCACCGAACCAAGCTGATGTAACTCATTTCTGTCCAGATGATAAACAGCGAGGTAGTTGGTTTGCAAATCTCTTTGCAAACGGAATAGTTGTACTGTTTGCAAATAATCATCATTATAATGCCAGATATCCAGTTTCACCTGGTCCATTTCCACCAGTGATGTGTCTTTGGGAGGTTGTATGGGAGCTGTTCCAAAAAATAAGCGATTGCCTGATTTGCTAAAACTCAGGTTGCCATACTCACTGATGGTCATACCCAGTTTCATACCCACTGAATTCTTATCGGCCAGCAGCCGGGCACTGTCCATTCCTGGCTTATGATACCAGATTCTGTAGAATTTCTGCAATTCTTTTGGCCGGGCATCCCGTTCTGCCAGGTAGGCCACTTGTGAACCATCTTCTGAGAAACTAAAATTTTTGAACTCATTTCCTCCTTTGCTCAAAACAGTTGTTTTGGCCTCGTTCAGGTCATATAAAATGACGGATAGTTTGCTGAGAGAATCTTTAGGATTCTTAGCCTGCTCCATCAGCAACTTGCCTCCCTTTTTACTGAAATAGTATTCTAACACATTATTGAATACCTTTTCCTGGCCGCTTGTTAGGTTACGCAGCACCAGGTCAGTGCCTGCATCGGAAGTGCCGCCGGCGGGCTCATCTCCTTCAGCATCTTGTTCATTTTCTGCTACAAAATCTATTTCTTCATCTGCTCCATCTCTTTTCTTCCTCTTTTTCTCGGGCATAGTTTGTATCACCTGTTGCAGTGAATCAATGACCTTATTCAGGCTATCAGCAATTTTTTTATCCGGTGATTCAGGTTTCTTTTTTTCCGGTTCTTTTTTCTCCGGGGTTTTTTCCAAATGATAAGCTACCCACCCTGCTTCCTTTTCCGGAACTTTATATCCTTTCACTTTTGACAGTTTCCATACGCTGTCCTTTCCCAGTTCTATAATTGCAAAAGAATCTTTCGGCATATCGTCCGGTCTTTTCTTTTTTATCCTGGCCTCTCTTGTTTCTTTAAAGAAAGGTTTGATACGGAAAATAGCGAAGCGGCTGTCTTCTGTAATCATCGCATTGTAGCCTCTTGCAATCGTTTTTTTATACTGTCCGTCCGACGACTGAATCACCAGTTCATTATCGCCTTCCTGCGGATCGATGGTATAAACCACCCATTTGCCATCGTTGCTGATCATCCGCTCTCCGATGCGCTGCCAGCCATCATAAACAGAGTGATCCAGAGGTTTTTTTTGAGCAAAAACGAATACTACCGAGAGCAGGTAAACCAAAATTAACAGAGCCTTCTTTTTCATAAGCAATAAATAATCAGGGGCAACAAGTTAAAGCAAACAAATCAATTAGTTGTCTGTTATGTGAACAGATTTACAGATATGAAGAAAATATTTACTATTTGCCTTGGATTATTACTCTTTCAGTTTACTGATGCACAGAATTCAGGGTCTCTTACCGGCACTGTAACAGACAAAAACCTGTTAAACACCCTTAACGGGGTGACAGTAGAATTGGTCGGGGCCGGAAAAGTAACTATGACAGATACTTCTGGCAAATTTCGAATCACAGGCATTGCCCCTAAAAGCTATTCATTACGATTTACTTCCGTTGGATATAATGAAGTCATACTATATAATATCGTAATTACCTCGGGTAACGAGATCAACCTTTCTGTACAGATGGAGACAGCCGTTACCAGGCTGGAAGATGTTGTAGTGAAAAGCACCCGGCGAACAGCCTTAGCAGCCAGTCTTGAAACACCTCTCAGTGTACAAAGGCTGACGACAGAAGAAATTCGCAGTAACCCGGGTGGCAATTTTGATATATCAAGAGTAATCCAGGCTTTACCAGGGGTAAGCGGCACAGCCGGTAGTGTGGGCGGCTATCGAAATGATATCATTATCCGTGGGGGAGCACCCAATGAAAATGTGTATTACCTCGATGGCATTGAAATTCCGGTCATCAATCACTTTGCCACACAGGGCAGTGCCGGCGGGCCAACTGGTATTTTAAATGTAAGTTTCCTGGAAGATGTAAAACTGAGCTCCTCTGCTTTCGATGCCCGATTTGATAATGCGTTATCATCCGTTTTCCAATTTCGTCAGCGAAATGGCAACCCCAATTCCTTCCAGGGAAATGTACGGCTAAGCGCCACAGAACTGGCGGGTACTTTTGAAGGACCTTTATCTAAGAATACTACTTTCCTTGCCTCTGCAAGAAGGTCTTACCTGCAATTATTGTTTAAAGCTATTGATCTGCCCATACGGCCCAGCTACTGGGACTTCCAATATAAGGTAACCCATAAGCTGGATAAGAAAACTACACTGACATTGATCGGTGTGGGAGCCATTGACAATTTCACTTTTGCAGCACCCAAAGATGCCACACCAGAAAAACTATATATCCTGGATGCCACTGCTCCTATACATCAATGGAACTATACGGTGGGTGCAAGCTTAAGAAGGCAAATAAAAAATGGCTACTGGAACCTTGCCTTAAGCCGTAATATGTTTGATAATGAGATTGAAAAATTCGATGATAATGATGAGGGTAATGAAGCCAAAAGGCGCCTTGGGATTTTTTCACAGGAGATAGAAAACAAACTCCGCTTTGATGTAAACAAGACGATAAAGGGCTGGAAAATTGCATACGGAGCAATGACACAGTACGTAAAAAGCAATAACAATAATTTTAAAAGACTTCGCAAAGAATTAACCGACCAGAATGGCAATGTAATACAACCTGAACTGGCTGTTCGCTATAAATCTGATATTAATTTCTGGAGGTTTGGCGCTTTTGCACAGGTAAGCAAAAGATATTTTGATGAACGTTTAGGTATCAGTGCAGGGTTGCGCACCGACATGAACAGTTTCATTAGTGATGGTATGAACCCTCTTCCTGCTATTTCACCCCGTATCAGTGCTTCTTATGTGCTGGCAGATAAATGGACACTGAATGCTTCAATAGGCAGTTATGCCAAAATACCCACCTATACTATTCTCAGCTTCCGTGATAATAACGGTATTCTTGTTAATAAGGATGCTGATTACACTAGTAATGTACATTATGCACTGGGTACAGAATTTTTACCTAACAACACTACCCGCTTCACACTGGAAGGTTTCTATAAACGATACAACCATGTGCCGGTATCGGCCAGGGATGGTATTTCCCTGGCAAACCTGGGTGGCGATTTTGGTATCATTGGCAATGAAGAAGTAGTTACAAATGGCGATGGTACAGCTTACGGTTTCGAGTTTTTTGCACAGCAAAAACTGACCAACCGTTTTTTTGGTACTTTCTCCTATACTTATTTCGTCAGTAGGTTCAGCGGTATTAATGGAAAAGAAATTGCCAGTGCCTGGGACAACAGGCACTTGTTATCCTTTATCTGGGGTTATAAATTCAATAAAAACTGGGAACTGGGTTTAAAATTCCGTTACCAGGGCGGCGCACCCTATACACCTTTTGACCAGGCAGCATCACAGTTAAACTATCTGACATTTGGCACAGGAATACCAGAATACAATCGCTTAAATACGGAAAGACTTGGATCATTCCATGCCAGTGATATAAGGATTGATAAAAAATGGAATTTCCGAAAAATTACCCTCGACCTGTTTTTGGATATTACCAACTGGTACAATGCAAAAAGTCCGGCTTATCCCCAATACACATTTAAACGAAATGCAGATAACACAGCTTTTGTGACCACGGATGGGCAGCCTATCCGTCAAAATGGTTCAAATGCTATTCCTTTCATTTTAACTAACGATGATGCCAGTGTGATACCTACCATTGGATTCATCATTGAGTTTTAATCTCAGGATAATTTCTGACCGGTAATTAATCCATATTGCCAAAGACCTTTTCTCAGTCCTTTGTATTGATATTTACAGGCAGCAATATTTTTCTTTTGAAAATCAGTGGCAGGTTTAGAAAAATTTATTTTTTTCCAAAGCAGATAGAGGCTGGCCAGAAAATAAAACCGGTATAGTCTTCTGGATGAATGGGAAGCTTGTTTAGAAATATTGCGATAGGAAATTTCTTTAAATCCTTCATTGTTCATGAACTGCCTGAATCTTTCCGGTGTTTCCAGGTAATTCACCTGCCAGCCCTCCAGCCATCTCCGGATGATGGTGCTGTCATTATTTTCAAATGCTGATACGAATCCATCAGCCACTACCAGCCTTCCGCCCGGCTTCAGCAGACGGTAAGCTTCTTTGATGAATTGTTCTTTGTCATCCGCATAGCAAATACTTTCGCAACCCCAAACCACATCAAAACTGGCATCAGGAAAATCAGTAGCGGCATAATTCATGGCTTTAAAATCAACCAGCCCGTTGATTCCTTTCTTATTAGCATTTTCTGTAGCCTGACTTACCTGTCTTTCGCTCAAAGTGATACCGGTAACCCTGCAGCCAAGCATGGTGGCAAGGAAGATACTGCTGCCACCTACCCCACACCCGGCATCCAACACCCGGTCAGAAGGTCTTATATCAGCAGCTTTCATCATCACTTCATTCATTCGTATCAGCGATTCCGGAAATGACCTTACCTGCTCATCCCAATAACCATAATGAATGGCAAGGCTATTATTCAGATCCCACGAATCTTTATAGGCATTCTCCGTGTCACGGTAATAATCAATTATTTTTTGATGATATTTACTCGGCTGCATCATGAGTCAGTTTTCGTTCTACCCGTATTAATATGATCACATGGGCAATCAGTGCCGAAGCAATAACGGCAAAACCGATATAAAATCCTTTTCCAAGATATTTGTTCTCGTTATATACGGCAAAGGCCAGTAAAATACCGTATACCGGCTCGAGGTTATAGGTCAGGTTAACTGTAAAGGCAGATAATCGTTTCAATGCGTTGGCTGAAAGCTGAAAAGCGATAACAGAACAAAACCAGGCGAGCACCAGCAGCCAACCAATATTTTCCCAACCTGGAATAAAACTATCTGTAGGAAACTTTTGAAGGTAAAAAGGCAACAACACAGACAATACCAAAAAACCCCCGGTTTGTTGCCAGGTTAGCATAGTTTCTACATTAATCCGTTTCAGGAATTCCCGGTTATAGATCGGGAACAAGGATGCTAAGACTGCTGAAATAATTCCTATGATGATCCCGGTCTTAAATTGAGTATCAAAATGAAAAATGATATAGATACCTGATAAAGTAACCAGCCCCAGCAGCAGTTCTACCCAATTGATTCTTTTCTTTAGTATCAGCGGTTCAAACAAAGCCGTAAAAAAACTGATAGCTGAAAAACAAACCAGCGCTACGGACACATTAGCATACTTGATAGAACCATAAAAAGTAACCCAATGCATGGCTGCTATAAAACCCACTGCAGTTATTTTCAGAATATCATTTATTGGGATTTGTTGAATTTTTTTCAGCCAGCCAAATAACAACCACATAGTAAGGGCTGTAAACAAAAGCCTGTACCAAACGATCATACCTTCATTCAAAGTGATGAGCCGGCCAAGTATCCCGGTAAACCCGGCAAGAAATACAGCAATATGCAATTGGAGAAAGGCCTTTTTCATCAGGCCTGCAAACTAAGTAAAACAGGGAATAAACAAAGGGTTATTTGCTCTCTGCCAGCACCTCGCCGGTTTTTTGTTCTTTGGTAACGGCAGTAAGTTGTTCTGAATTCTTTACTCTTTTGCGGTAGTTGGTAAAGAGGCTATGCCAGCGAAGCTTCAATACACCAAGGATTCCTTCTTTCACAATACCCTTATTCATTTTAGACGTTCCATAGGTGCGATCCTGGAAAATAATGGGTACCTCTTTTATTTTAAAGCCCAGTTTCCAGGCTGCAAATTTCATTTCAATCTGGAAAGCATAGCCCACAAAACGGATCTCATCAAGATTAATGGTCTCTAAGACTTCCTTTTTATAACAAACAAAACCAGCAGTTGGATCTTTCACCGGCATCCAGGTTATTATCCGGGTATAAAGAGAAGCCCCCTTGGATAAAGCAATCCTGTTTTTAGGCCAGTTCACCACTCCCCCGCCTTTGGTGTAACGGGAGCCTATCGCCACATCTGCCCCTCCAAACTTACAGGCATGGTACAACCTTGGCAGGTCTTTGGGATTATGTGAAAAATCTGCATCTATTTCGAATATGAACTGGTAGCCCCTGCTGATAGCCCATTTAAATCCATGGATATAGGCAGTGCCAAGGCCCAGTTTCCCGGTTCTTTCCTCAATAAACAACTGGCCGGAAAATTTGGGTTGAAGATCCTTTACAATTTGTGCGGTACCGTCTGGTGATCCGTCATCAATAACCAGAATATGAAACCCTTCATTCAGGTTGAAAATAGCATGAAGGATACTTGTAATATTTTCCTTCTCATTGTAAGTAGGTATGATGACTAACTTTTCCAAAGCAGTATATAGGAATGAGCAACTAATTTACGATAATCGTAAAAGATGGCATGTTAAAAAATGGTCAGTGGCAGAAAAACGCATTATCCCTTTTTCAACATCGTACGGGTATATATCTCGGTAAGTTTTTGCTTGGTATGCTGGGGGAAATCACCCTTCATCATCCAGTCGTAGTATTGTGGTTCAGCCTTTAAAACATCTGCCACCGGCCTGCCTTTGTATTTGCCAAAATTAAATACTTCAGTTCCGTTTTCCAGAACAAAGCGACGGGCAAAATCAACGATCTGATCTTCACCGATTGTTTTTAGTATTGACTCAACAGTATTGCCCAATTCAGGGTAGCGGGAAACCTGTGCCTCCAGAATTTCATGCGTAGCCGATGCATCTACTTCTGCACTATGGGCTCCATCCAGGTTTTTATTGCAATAAAACTTATAAGCTGCACCTAAAGTCCGGGGTTCCATTTTGTGAAAAATGTTTTGAACATCAAGTAACTTCCTGTTCTTCATGTCAAAATCTACCTGTGCTCTTAAAAACTCCTCCATCAACAGCGGTATATCGAATCGGTTTGAATTATAACCAGCAATATCGCATCCGTCCAGTACCTGTTTCAATTCCTGGGCCACTTGCCTGAAAGGGGGTGCATCCTTCACCATTTCATCTGTAATTCCATGTACGTCACTGGCTCCTTTAGGAATAGGCATTTCCGGGTTTACCAGTTTTCGTTTTACAATCCGGGTTCCGTCTGTAAGTAGCTTGACTATGGCAATTTCCACGATTCTGTCGGTACCAAGATTAATACCAGTAGTTTCCAGGTCAATAAAGGCAAGGGGCTTTTTCAGTTGAAGCATTGGGTCAGTAGTTTCACTTATTTTTTAAAATAACCGGCCGTAAAGGTAATGGATTGACAGGTATTAATAAGCTGCCATTTTAGGCATGATTTTAATGGTAAACCCAAAGACAACCAATTTGTTATGTTAGTAAAAGCCCCAGTAGGTTTACCACGCCTCTTTAATTGTCGCTTACTATCTTTGCACCTGTAAAATAATTGAAATCAATTTTCGTTATTCACCTATAACATCCACTATATATGAAAAATAAAATTTTAGCCGCCCTGATGTTACTCAGCCTTATCGTTGTCATTTCTTCTTGTGCTTCTCAGAAATATGGTTGCCCCGGTAACCCACAGGCCAATACAAAATTCAGAGGTTAACAAAACCTTCCTAAAGTATTACTAATTAGTCGTTGCTTGTTTTACAAGTTCCAGGAAGACGTTGCATTTAATAAATAATACGCCTCAAGCGGAAAAACTATGCAAATATTTTCCGAATGTCTTAATCCCCTAACTTTGCACCAGCAATGAAATTATATACACATACGCATCATCATTTCTTATCCCTCCAGGGTAGGCCGTGAGATGTTGTGTATCGAACATAGTAAAGGGCTTACTCAACAGTAAGCCCTTTTTATTTGTAATGAAACAAAGGTTTTATGAAAGAAACATTAAAAATAGCCATTCAGAAATCGGGCCGTCTTTACGAAGGTTCTATGAAGCTGCTGAAAGAGTGTGGTATTGAGGTAAGTAACGGTAATAACCAACTGAGGGTAATGGCAGCCAATTTCCCGATCGAAGTATTTTTTCTCCGGGATGATGATATTCCCGAATATGTTCAGGATGCGGTAGCCGATATAGGTTTCGTAGGTGAAAATGTGGTACAGGAAGCTGGCAAATCGGTTGATACAATAGAGAAATTAGGTTTTGGGAAATGCCGGCTTTCTATAGCCGCACCAAAGAACGGTTCAATAAATTCCATCAATGATCTGGATGGTAAAAAAATTGCTACCAGCTACCCATCTATTCTGTCAATCTATTTAAATGAGAAAAAAATCAGCGCATCCATACACCAGATAAGTGGCTCCGTTGAAATAGCACCAAGAATTGGCCTTGCAGATGCCATCTGTGACCTGGTGAGTTCAGGCAGTACCCTGTTTACCAATGAGCTAAAAGAACTGGAAACAATACTTTTTTCAGAAACCGTTTTAATTAGTAACAGGAATCTCACCGATCAAAAGAAAGTTTTACTGGAAAGTCTTTTGTTCAGGATAAGATCAGTTAAGAAAGCAAAGAATAACAAATATGTATTACTAAATGCTCCCAATGAAAAACTGGAGAGTATTTGCGGCTTATTGCCTGGTATGAAAAGTCCCACTATCCTGCCACTTGCCGAACCCGGCTGGAGTTCCGTTCACTCCGTGATCAGTGAAGGTGATTTTTGGAATATCATTGAAAAATTAAAAGCAAATGGTGCACAGGGCATACTCATTATACCAATTGAAAAGATGATCATATGATGAAAATTTATAAATATCCTTCAAGAGAAGAATGGACAGGCATTATTAAACGTCCCCTTATTGATAGTGCTAAAATTGAAAAATCAGTCACCCGGATACTGGAAAAGGTCAGAAAGAAAGGGGATAAAGCAGTAGTCAAATACAACAAAAAATTTGACGGCGTAAAACTAAATTCTTTACTGGTTACCGATGAGGAGATAAATCGGGCTGAATCAACGCTGAATGAGGAACTAAAAACAGCAATCAGGCAGGCAAAGAATAATATTGAAGTTTTTCACATCACTCAAAGAGAGGAGATAAAGAAAATTGAAACAATGCCGGGGATTAGCTGCTGGCGGAATGCCCAACCCATTGAAAAGGTAGGTTTATATATTCCCGGTGGCTCAGCCCCCCTTTTCTCCACAGTTTTAATGTTAGCTGTTCCTGCCCGGCTGGCAGGTTGTGAAGAGATAATTCTTTGTACTCCGCCTTCAAAAGACGGCACCATTAACCCAGCTATCCTATTTACAGCACGGCTTTGCGGGATTAGTAAAATTTTTAAAGTAGGCGGGGTACAGGCAATTGCTGCAATGACTTATGGTACTCCATCAATACCAAAGGTTTTCAAAATTTTCGGTCCGGGTAATCAATATGTGATGGCTGCCAAACAACTGGTGCAGCGACAAGGAATCAGTATTGACATGCCGGCAGGGCCATCCGAAGTATTGGTCATCGCTGATGAAACGGCTGTTCCTGATTTTGTGGCAGCCGACCTGCTTTCGCAGGCAGAACATGGCCCGGATTCGCAGGTAATACTGATAACTACAAGTGAAAAATTGGCAGAAAAAGTGAATGAAATCATCAATGAACAGATAAAAGATTTATCCCGAAAAGAAATTGCCATTAAAGCTTTACAAAAAAGTAAAACTATAGTTACAAATACACTTAATGAAGCCATCGCACTATCTAACCTCTATGCACCGGAACACCTGATCTTAAGTTGTGATAAGGCAGAAGAAGTATCATGCAAGGTCACAAATGCCGGTTCTGTTTTCCTTGGCAATTATTCCCCGGAAAGTGCCGGTGACTACGCCAGCGGTACTAATCATACGTTACCAACTAATGGATATGCTGCTATGTATAGTGGAGTTTCGCTGGATAGCTTTGTCAAAAAAATAACCTTCCAGCATTTGACAAAGGATGGATTAAATAATATCGCAAAAACTGTAATGATAATGGCTTCGGCTGAAGGGCTTGATGCGCATAAAAAAGCAGTTAACATTCGACTAAATAATTAATAATGAAATTTGAACTGGATAAATTAGTCAGGAATAATATTAAAAGAATGACACCTTACTCCTCTGCCCGGCATGAGTTCGCCGGGGAGGCGGCCATTTTTCTTGATGCTAATGAAAATTCTTTTGGGTCTCCGTTACAACAAAATTATAACCGGTATCCTGATCCGCTTCAACAAAAGCTGAAAGAAAAGATCAGCACTATAAAAGGCGTTCCGGTTCAGAACATTTTCTTAGGCAACGGCAGCGATGAAGCCATTGATTTACTTTTCAGAATTTTCTGTGAACCTGTTAAAGATAATGTCATTATCCTGCCCCCTACTTATGGTATGTATGAAGTCTGTGCTGAAGTAAACGATGTGAAGGTTAAGAAAGTACCATTGTTGCCGGATTTTCAACTAAACCTTGAAGCTATTGAACAATCGATAGACCCAAATACCAAAATCATCTTTGTATGCTCTCCTAATAATCCCACGGGTAATAGTATAAACAGAAATGACATTGAAATATTACTGAATAATTTTAATGGATTAGTCATCATAGACGAAGCATATATTAATTATGCCCGTCAGAAGACCTTAATACCCGAATTAACTGAATATCCGAATCTTGTTATACTGCAGACCTTATCAAAAGCATGGGGTTTAGCAGGGTTGCGTTTAGGTATGGCATTTGCCGGTCAGCCGGTAATCGATTACATGAACAAAGTAAAATACCCCTACAATATCAATACAGCTACACAACAGTTGGCCCTTGAAGCGTTAAATAATATTTCAAGTGTAAATAACTGGACAAGGACTACGGCAGAACAAAGAGAGTGGCTGATTAATCAGCTTACAAACCTGAAATTTGTAAATAAAATCTACCCTTCTGATGCCAATTTTATACTGGTGAAAATGGAGAACGCAAAAAGTACTTATGATTATCTTACAGGTAAAGGCATTATCGTCAGAGACCGTTCAAAAATCATTCTTTGTGATGAATGCCTGAGAATAACAATCGGTACCCCCGATGAAAATAATCAATTGATTGACGCATTGAAAACATACAGCGTATGAGAAAAGTACTTTTTATAGACAGGGATGGCACTTTAATAAAAGAAGCACCTCCCACCTACCAGGTGGACACTTTTGAAAAATTAATTTTTTACCCGGACATGTTCACCTGGATGAAACGTATTGCCAATGAATTGGATTTTGAACTGGTTATGGTAACCAATCAGGATGGGTTAGGTACGGCTTCATACCCGGAAGAAACTTTTTGGTCTATCCAAAATTTCATTTTGAAAACCCTGGAAAATGAAGGAATCATATTTAGTAATATTCATATAGACAAAACTTTCGCTACAGAAAATGCAACTACCAGGAAGCCTGCCACAGGTATGCTGATGCAGTACTTCAATAAGACCGAATATGATTTAGAAGGCTCATTTGTTATTGGCGATCGCATTACGGATGTTCAGTTAGCTAAGAATTTAGATTGTAAGGCTATTTGGATCAATAATGATGTAAGTCTTGGAGCTGCTGAAATCAGTAATGATATGACCAGCCTGCAATCAACGATTGCCCTGGAAACAAATAACTGGAAATCTATCTATGAGTTTCTTAGACTGGGACAACGTATTATCCAACATGAAAGAAATACCAATGAAACCAGGATACAGTTACTGATGAACCTTGATGGGAAAGGGGATACGAAGATCAATACCGGTCTGAATTTTTTCAATCACATGCTGGAACAGCTAAGCCGTCACAGTGCAGTTGATATTGCCCTGAAAGTGGAAGGTGATTTGCACATTGACGAGCATCATACCATAGAAGATACGGCTATTGCCCTTGGCGAAGCATTCGCAAAAGCTCTTGGTAATAAGAAAGGGATTGAGCGATATGGCTTCATCCTGCCTATGGATGATTGCCTGGCAGAAGTAGCCATAGATTTTGGCGGAAGAAACTGGCTGGTATGGCATGCGGAATTCAAAAGAGAAAATATAGGCGATATGCCAACAGAAATGTTTTATCACTTTTTTAAATCGTTTTCGGATGCCGCCAAGTGCAATCTATATATAAAAGCAGAAGGAGAAAACGAACATCACAAAATCGAATCCATCTTTAAAGCACTGGCAAAAGCAATAAAAGCTGCTATTAGGAGAGATCCGGATAATCAGCAACTGCCCAGTACAAAAGGAGTACTTTAATGAAAGTAGTAATTATAAAATATAATGCTGGCAACATACAATCAGTCCTCTTTGCACTGGAGAGAATTGGCGTTCAGGCAACCGTTTCGGACAATCCTGAACAAATTATCACTGCCGATAAAGTCATTTTCCCGGGAGTCGGCGAAGCCAGTACGGCAATGAGCTACCTGACAGAAAGACATCTTGACAAAGTCATAAGTTCACTTCATCAACCGTTATTGGGCATTTGTCTTGGGATGCAATTAATGTGTAGTTATTCAGAAGAAAATAATACAAACTGCCTGCAAATATTTGAAGATGTAAAAGTGAAAAAATTTAATCCTGATGAAAACAACCTAAAGGTTCCTCAAATCGGCTGGAATAACATCACCGGCCTGAAAACGTCGTTATTTAACACTATTGAACCGAACAGTTATTGCTATTATGTGCACAGTTATTATGCTGAATTAAGTAAGTACACGATAGCAACAACCGATTACGGTAAAATATACAGTGCTGCCTTAAAAAAAAATAATTTCTTCGGAGTGCAGTTTCACCCGGAAAAATCAGCAACTACCGGTGAGACAATACTTAAAAACTTTTTAGCCATATGACAGAACCGGTAAACGCAGTGCAAAAAAAGGAGCCTAAGATTAACTTTGGTTTTATAATACCAGCTATTGACATCATTGAAGGTAAATGTGTGCGGTTAACTAAAGGCGATTACAATCAAAAAAAAATATACAATGAAGATCCGCTGGAAGTTGCCCTGCAATTTGAAGACGCCGGGCTCAGGCGTTTGCATTTAGTAGATTTGGATGGAGCTAAAGCAGGTGAAGTAAAAAACTGGAAAGTACTTGAACGTATTGCGGGAAAAACAAACCTTGTAATTGACTTTAGCGGTGGCATCAGTTCACAGAAAAATGCAGCAATCACTTTCAACTCAGGTGCAGCATTTGCTTCTGTTGGTAGCATTGCCATAAAAGACGAAATAGCCTTTACCAGCTGGTTGCCGGTATTTGGACCTGAAAAATTTATTATCGGGGCAGATGTATCAGATGAAAAAATTGTTATCACAGGGTGGACAGAGAAAACACCGGTAAGCGTTTTTGAATTAATTGGCCAATACAAAATAAAAGGAGTAAAGCAATTCTTCTGTACAGATACAAGTAAAGATGGAATGCTGGAAGGGGCAGCTATCCCGCTATACAAAAAGATTTTGAACGAACATCCATCCATCGATTTAATTGCCAGTGGAGGAGTGAGTACGATAAAGGATATAGAAGAATTAAGAGAAGCAGGCTGTGAAGGTGTAATTATCGGCAAGGCGATTTATGAAAACAAAATTTCGCTGAACCAACTAAAACGATTTTGCTGATGCTGACCAAAAGAATAATCCCCTGCCTTGATATAAAAGATAACAGGACCGTAAAGGGAACTAATTTCCTGCAACTTCGTGACGCTGGCGACCCGGTGGAATTGGCTGTACGTTACTGTGAGGAAGGAGCTGACGAACTGGTTTTTTTAGATATCACAGCTACTACCGAGAACAGGAAGACATTGGCAAAGCTGGTAAGGGAGATTTCAGTGAATATTAATATCCCCTTCACTGTGGGAGGCGGCATCAACAGTATTTCAGATGTAAGTGTATTGCTGGAAAACGGGGCAGATAAAGTATCAATAAACTCATCAGCTGTTAAGACCCCTTCGCTGATCAATGATTTGGCGTTACACTTTGGTAGCCAGTGTGTGGTTTTGGCTATTGATGCAAAGATCGTCAATGAAGATTGGAGGGTGGTTACTCACGGCGGGAGGAATCCAACAAATTTATCAGCACAAAACTGGGCAAAAGAAGGTGCTGAGAGAGGTGCCGGAGAAATTTTACTCACTTCCATGGAGAATGATGGGACCAAAACAGGCTATGCTACAGAACTTACAAGACAAATTGCTGAAGCTGTTCCTTTACCTGTTATTGCTTCGGGTGGTGCCGGCAAGATGGAGGACTTTGCCGCTATTTTCGATAATGGAAAAGCTGATGCAGCCCTTGCAGCCAGTATTTTTCATTTCAAAGAGATTAGTATACCCGGTTTGAAAAATTATTTAGCTCACAAAAAAATACCTGTAAGAATATGAAGCCTGATTTTTCCAAATATGCTGATGCACTCGTACCGGTTATTATCCAGGATCAGTATTCACAAAAAGTATTGATGCTCGGATTTATGAACGAAGAAGCATGGAATAAAACAAAGACTGAAAAAAAAGTTACTTTTTTTAGCCGTAGCAAGAACCGGCTTTGGACCAAAGGCGAAACTTCGGGCAATTATCTTTTCGTTAAAGAGATACTGACAGACTGTGATAATGATACCGTACTAATAAAAGTAAAGCCGGCAGGCCCGGTTTGCCATACAGGCAATGACACCTGTTTCAATGAAATAAATAATTCTTTTACTTTACAGAAA
>CAYPBW010000058.1:0-16281 GCA_964409055.1 uncultured Chitinophaga sp.
AAGATTCGCCGGCCACCAATGGCTGCTGCGGCACCACGGTTTTAAAGCTTACCTGCGCCTGCAGCATAACAGAATATAATAAGACTACTATGAAAAAAAAGCTTCGCATGAATATGCGGCTAAAGTAAAGATGCTTTTGAAAAAGGGGATGTAAACGTTATGGGAGGGGGATTGGGGAGACAGACGGTAGGACTAAAGACAATTATGAAAGCCCTTTTGAAACTACATTCAAATGTTTTTTAATAATATTTATTTATTGAAAAATTAATTTAAAAGATGATCAAGATAAGCACTTGCATTAATCCTGTAAGGGTTATTCATATTTGAGGTGTCAAGTATTCTGCTAAAACAATCCTCAAAAACTCTTTTGTAAGCACTCCAAAACCAATAAGGATTTATATACAAGCAGCCGATCTCTTCATCCAATGTCCATTCTGGAAAATCTTCCGAAAGAAAAACATTCTTTGCTCGATATCCATGAATTAAAGTAGTTCTCATATATGAGTGAAACAGCTCTGCATAGCTAGATATATTTGCAACACCTGCATCTGGCCACAAATTTTTCATTGCGGTCTTAAATCTTTTTGGTAATTGCCTATTAATTTTTGGATGAAGTTTACCATAGATTTCAATTGAAACAATTTTAGAAATCTCTTTGCTTTTCCTAGGATCTTGTTCATATACATGGACAGGTTCTACTATTCTTCCAAGAGTTTCCACTGCTATACATGTTAAAACTGTTAATGGAAATGGAGCATAGTTTTCTCTATGACCAATTACATCAACTTGTTTAATAATATAGGTCTCAATCCGCTTTTTCAAACAAAGTAGTCTCGTTTGTATTTCAGTTAATTGACGTACCTCGCCAAAAGTAATTCCTCTGTCTTCAATCCAATGATTTGCGAATATGACATTATCTGGAACTGGCATTTTATTTAGCTTTTCTCTAATTAAGGCAAAGGCTTATCACAAATCCCCCAACTGCGGCCTAATAATTATATCCTCCACACAGGCAGCCGGTGATAATTGTGAAGCAGCATACACTAATTTGGCAATATCTGCTGCTTCCATGATGCGTTGCCGGCTGTTGTCAAAATCGCCCCATGAATCCGTCATTACCGCACCGGGGTGCACGGCAGTTACTTTGATATTATACGGCTTCATTTCTTCCCGCAGGTTTTTGCTGAATCCATACAGGGCAAATTTGCTGATGCTGTAAGCGCCGCCATTGGCATAAGCATCCAGCGAGGCAATGGAACACATATTAAAAATATGTCCCGATCTTTTTTCCATCATCCAGGGCAGAACGGCACGGGTTACATGATAAGCACTTTGCAGGTTTACAGCCAGCTGGCTTTCCAGTGTTCCTTCGGGTTCATTGTGTACACTGCCCGGTTCAAAAAGGCCCGCATTGTTTACCAATACATCCGGCACACCGTATTCCAGGCACCAGGCGCCAAAAGCTTTGGCCTCTTCCCTGCGGCTGAGATCAAAGGGTTTGGCTTTGATGATAGCAGCAGGATATTGGGTCATCAACTCTTCCAGGGTTTTATACAAGGCCACTTCGCCTCTTGAACAGATGAACAAATGATGGCCGTATGCGGCAAAAATTTCTGCTATGGCTTTTCCGATTCCTTTTGAAGCCCCTGTAACCAAAACATTCATACCTGGTGATTTAAATTGTAAGTTATCTTCGCCGTTTTACAAATCTAAAATCGCAAATCTGAAATCTGAAATAAAATACCGTCACCTCTTTTTTGACCTTGACCACACCCTTTGGGACTTCGAAGCCAACAGCCGTCAAACCCTTGATGAACTGTATCATTCACTCGGCCTGGCAGAAAGAGGCATTCATGACTTTGAGTTATTTCACAAAAATTATCTCATACACAACGATAAACTGTGGGACAGATACCGTAACGGCTACATCAAAGTAGATGAACTGCGCTGGAAAAGGATGTGGCTGACCCTGCTGGATTTTAAAATTGCAGATGAACCGCTGGCCAGGGAAATGGGAGTCCGCTTCCTCGACTTGCTGCCGACCCGGAAACTACTTTTCCCTTATACTTTTGAGATACTGGACTACCTCTCAGCCAAAAAATATGAGCTGCACCTGATCACCAATGGTTTTGAAAAAACACAGCACAGCAAGCTGAAATATTCAGGACTCGATAAATATTTCCGGCATGTAATCACTTCAGAAGTCAGTAACAGCCTGAAACCGCATAAGGAGATCTTCGATTATGCTTTTCAGAAAACGGGAGCTGCCCCGGAACAAAGCATCATGATTGGCGATACTATGGAAGTAGATATTTTAGGAGCTATGAATGCAGGTATAGACCAGGTACATGTAAATCATCTGACCGGCAAGATAGAACTCATCAATAATCAAAAGCCGACTTATACAGTTTATTCTTTAAAAGAGTTAGAAGGAATTTTTTAGACTCATACAAAGTAATAGCATTCGTTAGCTATATCCAACGAATAAAAATCTTTGAGTTCTTCGTGTCTTAGTGGGAAACCCTACCAGGTTGCAATCACCGTCACACCACCCTGCGGCTTATCACCGATCTTTACATTGATCTTTGCATCCAGCGGCAGCAGCAAATCTACCCTTGAGCCCAATTTGATAAAACCCATTTCTTCGGTTTGCTTCACCTGCATACCGGGTTGCAGGTAATTAACGATGCGTTTGGCGAGGGCCCCGGCAATTTGCTTTACCAGTATTTCTTTTCCGTTGGTGCTGCGGTACACTACCGAATGCCTTTCATTCTCCGTAGATGACTTAGGATGCCAGGCTACCAGGTACTTGCCTTTGTGGTACTGGCTGTACAATACTTCACCGCTGACGGGGTTTCGGTTCACATGTACATTCAGCGGACTCATGAAAATAGAAACCTGGATGCGCCGGTCTGTAAAGTATTCATCGGCCTGCACTTCTTCTATCACCACTACTTTACCATCTGCAGGGGCAACGATGGCATTTTCCTGAATAGTTTGCTGCCGTTTAGGAATTCTGAAAAATGAAATGAGAAACAATAATAATCCTAACGTGACAATAAAAAGCAGAAGGCTGATATACGGGGCTGAAGAACTTAAAAAATAAAACGAAGCCAGGTTGATAACACCAAACACAATGGTGCTGTACGCAATGGTCTTATAGCCTTCTTTGTGAATTGTCATGTGGCAAAGGTAGGGAGGCGAAAGGATAAGAAAACAGCAAAAGAAGCAGCAATTATTGTATGCGGTAAAACAAACGTACTCCGGCTGTTAGATGCAGAAAAGATGCAGGGCCTTTCACTTCCAAACCAGAATCCCAATCAAAATGTTTTCGTTGAAAAACTAACTCTCTTGTTTTACCCTCTATACTATTAAATTTGGTATTGGTAAAGCGGACACCCATTCCGCCAAAAAAATCAACAAAAAATCTTTTTGTCCCGCGGCTGTTAAACCCAAGCTGAACACTTGCTGTTGTTACAGGGCTATTAACATCTGCCTTTGCAAAATAGGTAGTTGAATCATCATCATACTCATATAAAAAATACCCGTCCTCTTGTGTAAATTTTCTTCTTGAACGAGTAAGCTGGAGGCTGGTGTAAAAAGCAGCTTTATCTATTCTTTTTGCTAACCGGTAGCGGCCTTCCAGCAAAACCCTTCCATATTTTTCATTGGTCACAGATTTTTCACTTCTGTCAACATCAATAAATTTAAACGAATAACCAACAACTACTGAAAACCTGTTCTGAAACTGCAGTTCGGCACATGGCTGCAAGGCAATATAGGCTGAACCGGGAATAGCTGCATTAGTCGTAACCCCTGCCGACCATGACTTTAGTAATGGCAATTTCTGTGCTATTGAAATTTTTGATAAGGCAAGAAGAAAAAGAAGTGAAAGCAGCTTCATACCATTTTGACACCTGTATATAGAAAAATGTTGCTTAGCGCATAAACAAATATAAATACAACCAAACAGCCGGAGTGGCAAGCAGCAACGAATCAAATCTATCCATAAAACCACCATGCCCGGGCATAATCTGGCCGCTGTCTTTTACACCAGCCATTCTTTTTAATTTGGATTCGAGCAGATCGCCGAATGTACCGGCAATGGCGGCGATGGCAGCAATAACAAACCAATGGTAGCTATCAATTTCCAGCACAAATCCCGGAAGATGATACTGAAACGGAATAAAGAACTTCGCCAGTACTCCTGCTACAACAATCGCCAGGATGATGCCTCCGATGGTCCCCTCCCATGTTTTTTTCGGTGATATTGTTGACAGCGGTGTTTTACCAATCAGGGAACCAACAATATAGGCCATCGTATCGTTGATCCATATGGTGGCAATGATCACAATCGGAATAATAACAAAGAAATATTTAAAACCACCAACGGAGAAAACAATATCGCTTCCAGAAAAGAAGGAATCAATAAACCCGGTCAAATCCATCATCAATCCCCAGCTCAACGATATATAGAACAGCCCCAGTAATCCCATCCCGAATGCATGCAGATGCACGGGGTTGGTCAGAAATATGCCAATGATCAATAGCAGGAACCCTGCACCTGAAACAGGCATGGAGAAATTTTCGGAAAGGCTGTAACCGGCAATATGATAATTATCCTTGCAAAACCACAACATCAGTCCATATCCTGCCAGCATGAAGCCGAGTTTGGCATTGATGTGAATGGAGGTACTGTATATTTTTTCCGTCAGCTTAAGGTACTCCCACCAGCAGCCAAAATGAATGACAGAAATAAGGATGAAAAAGCTCCATTTATTCCAAAGCAGTCCCGCCAGCATGACGGCGACAAATACAACTGCTGTAAGAGACCGGGTTTTAAAAACTGACCAGTTAAATGCCATGACTGGGTGATACTTTAATAGAATGGTGTATTTCGGAGTTCTTCATTTTTGTCGGCCGGGGGTAACTCTTCTTCGGGTTTTCTCGCATACTTTTTAAACAGTACCAGCAAAAGTATTACTACAGGCAAGGCGATAAATCCCCAATAGGCCGTGTCATTTCCTTCTTTTATAGCTTCGGCCATCGGTTTGCCCTGCAGTTTATATACGTATACCACTGTTATGGCCAGCGCATTATTGACAAAATGCGCCAGGATACTCAGCCAGAGTTTGCCGGAGAAATAGTAGATCAATCCCAGCATCACTCCCAGGAAAACCCTTGATAAAAATCCATAGTAAGAGAAATGGGCAATGCTAAAAAGTATACTGACAATAATAACAGACAGCCAAACATTGCGGGTGGCACGGGTCAGAAAGTTTTGTAACCCACCGCGGAATAAGGTTTCCTCGCAAAGTGCCGGCAAAAAAGCCATGACGAGGATAGCAACCACATAATCAACAGTGCTGTTGAGGCTTAGAATCGCTTCTGCCTGTTTATTATAATCGCCTTCCATTTTATCAAAAGTCTTCTTCAGCGAATCAGTAACAGGTATTTGTTCATTCAGCCAGGCAAAACCGCCGGAGACAAACAGTGCCGTGAGCATGATACCAATTACCAATGCTGCTTCTGTAAAACTGCTGTTGCCGGTGAAACCCAGTAACCGAAATGGCTTGCGGCTCATTATCTTGGCAGTAAGCAGAGTGGGCAGGAAGAAACCAAATATCGCCGAGATGCATTGAATCACTTTCACCGCATTACTGTTGGCCGGATCGCTGATGGCATTTTCCATGCTGGTAACGGGAAGGCCGGTCATATTGGTCCATACCGGTATGCTTAATATGCCTGCAAGGATAGAACCGGCCACTGCAAAAGCAATCAGCATAAAAAAACCTGCTGTATAGGATATCCCTTTCGAATGACTGTCGTACATAAACTCTGGTGATTAAACTGTAAATTTGCCGTTTCTTAAATGGTAAAGATAGGCAACATACAACTTCCTGATTTCCCGCTGTTGCTGGCGCCCATGGAGGATGTCAGTGATCCGCCGTTCCGTGCTGTTTGCAAGGACAACGGGGCTGATTTAATGTACACCGAGTTCATCAGCAGCGAAGGATTGATACGGGATGCTATCAAAAGCCGTAAGAAACTGGACATATTTGACTATGAACGTCCGGTGGGGATACAGATCTTTGGCGGCGATGAAGAAAGCCTTTCGCTGGCTGCCAAAATCGTGGAAGTAACGAATCCCGATTTACTCGATATAAATTTTGGCTGCCCGGTAAAGAAAGTAGCATTGAAAGGAGCCGGCGCCGGTGTATTAAGGGATATCGATTTAATGGTAAGACTTACAGATGCCGTTGTAAAATCTACCAAACTGCCGGTTACGGTAAAAACAAGGCTGGGCTGGGATGATCATACGAAGAACATTGAAGAAGTTGCCGAACGTTTGCAGGATGTGGGCATCAAAGCACTGGCTATTCACGGCCGTACAAGAACGCAGATGTATAAAGGCGAAGCCGACTGGACATTAATCGGTAAAGTAAAGAACAATCCCCGCATCAGCATTCCCATTTTTGGCAACGGCGATATTGATTCTCCTGAAAAAGCACTGGAATACAAAAACCGGTACGGTGTTGATGGTATTATGATCGGCCGGGCGGCTATCGGTTATCCCTGGATATTCAATGAGATCAAACATTTCATCAAAAAAGGAGAACATTTACCGGCTCCCACGATTGAAGACAGGGTGGCTGTATGTAAAAAACACTTACATAAATCTGTAGAATGGAAAAACCCGGTAGTAGGCGTCAATGAAATGAGAAGACATTATGCCAACTACCTGAAAGGCCTGCCGAATATCAAAGAATACCGCAACAAACTGGTAACTCTTAAATCAGTTGAAGAAATTGATGCTGTTCTGAACGAAATTGAAAAGGTGTACGCCGGTTATACTTTTGAAAAAACTCCCATCGAACTGGTGAACTATCACGAAAAGTGCCCGGTTAATTAAGGTCGGGACGCTATAGCGGCCTGAACCGTAATAGGAAAATTAAAACAATTTTTCCAATGTCTTTTCATCTAATCCCTCCTCTACCCGTAGCCTGATATCATCAGCATTTAATCCTGTATTGGAGTAAAACAATTCCCTGTAACATAAAGTACCATTTCGTAAACCAATATAATCGGGATAGGATGAGTATGCCCAATCTTCAGGATTTTTTGCTAAACCTGCCATAACGGGATTAAGGTGTATATAATGAAAGCACTTCTCTAAATAGCTAACTCTTGTACCATTATCTTTTTCCACCAGGATTTTTGCCTTGGTTTTTTGTTGAAACAAAGATCCGGTTGTTCTATTTTGTTTATTAATTGCCTGAGCATAACTGCTTAGTAATATACCCAACCTGTAAGAAAGCTCCTGCATTGGTTTTCCACCAAAAGAAATTCGTTCTGTCAATCCATTCTCATTAGGCTTCAATATGAAATGAAAATGATTCGGCATAAGGCAATAGGCCAGGATGTCTGCGACTGGAAAAATCTGCTCTCTGATTTTTTTAAGAAAAAATAAATAGTTCCGGTCACTAAAGAATATTATCTGCCGGTTATTGCCCCTGTTATAGACATGGTAGAATTCACTACTGTCGAAATACATATCTATTAAGTTAATATTTATTTGTCATTTCAGGGTTCAGGCCGCTATAGCGTCCCGACTCATAGAGCAATCCTAAAGTTATTTACCTTCACACAAAATTTTATGCAAACCATACTCGGAGCCAGTGGTGTTATTGGCACTGAACTGGCCAAAGCCTTACCTGCTTATACTTCTTCTGTTCGTTTGGTCAGCCGTACTCCAAAAAAAGTAAATGAAACCGATGAACCTGTTGCTGCCGATTTGCTGAATGCAGCACAAACGGAAGCAGCTGTGCAAGGTGCTGAAATTGTTTACCTCGCTGCAGGACTGGTTTACAAAACAACGGTGTGGCAGGAACAATGGCCCATTGTAATGCGTAATGTGATTGATGCCTGCAAAAAACAGGGAGCCAAACTTGTTTTCTTTGACAATATTTATATGTATGGGCCGGTCACAGGGGTCATGACAGAAGAAACACCTTTTAATCCCTCCAGTGAAAAGGGAAAAATCAGGGCTGCTATTGCTAATATGCTGCTGGATGAAGTAAAAAGCGGGAATCTTACCGCCATGATCTGCCGGGCGCCTGAATTTTATGGTCCGGGTAAAACACTGAGTGTAGTCAATGCCATGGTATTTGATAATATCCGGAAAGGCAAGAAGGCGCAATGGTTGATTACTGACCAATCCAAACGAACTTTTATTTATACCCCAGATGCCGGTAAAGCCACTGCATTGCTGGCCAATTCTCCCAATACATGGAACCAGACCTGGCATTTACCGTGCGATGAAAGTTTTCCCACCGGAAAAGAATTTATGCAATTGATTAACGAAGTGACAGGCAAAGAAATTAATTATAGCGTCCTTTCCCGTTTTATGGTAAATATGGCGGGATTATTTGTATCGAATATCAGGGAAATAAAAGAATTGCTGTACCAGTTTGAACAGGATTATATTTTCAGCAGCGACAAATTCAAAAAGGCCTTCCCTTCCTTCAGCATCACCGGTTACAGGGAAGGTATTGCGGCAATCCTTAACCAGTAGGCTTCTTATTCAGTGTTGATTTCAATAAGCCGATTATTGAAACAAGGCACCAAACACCTTCCAGTATTACAAAAGGCCAGTACCGTATCAACCAGGATGCATAACAGGCTAATCCTGCTCCAACGATATTAAGCAGGTAGAATATTTTATTCTTGTTGCTTAGCCAGCCAAAAACATTGAGGAAATAAGCAAGCAAAATGAGGCTTACACCAATAGTACCAATGATATCGTTAAAGTTCATCATTGCTTACCTGAGCTTATCAGTTATCTCTTTACTTAGCGGGGAAACTGAAGGATCGAAATAATCGGTGAGCACCCCGTTTTCATCCAACAGGTACTTGGAAAAATTCCAGCTGGGTTGCTGGTTACACCATCCGTTTTTGGATGAGTCTGTGAGCCATTGATACACCGGGTTTTGTTGTCCTGATTTTATCACCACTGATTTTTTCATAATGGGGAATGTAACCCCATAGTTTTTTTGGCAGAATTGTGCTATTTCTTCATCTGATCCCTTTTCCTGCTCTTTAAAATCATTGGCCGGAAAACCAATTACCACCAGTATATTACTGAAATCTTCATATAATTTTTGCAGACCGGCATATTGATTAGTGTAGCCGCAATCAGAGGCCGTATTCACCAGCAACAACTTTTTTCCTTTAAAGTCAGCAAATTTTATTTCTTTTCCATCGATTTGAGTAGCAGACAAATCATAAAATGACTGAAAAGGGGGTTTAGCCGATGCGTTATTCATTTTTTTGGTATTTTTTCCGGTAAGCTTAGTGATCCACATCCAGGCAGGGTAAACGGCTTTTAATACTTTCTGGCGGTACGTCATATTCTTTGAATTACGGTTGACAATTTCCACATACAAAACAAATACTGCAATGAGCAGTAAGACAACAATTGCCAGCCTTTTTAGTTTTCTCATTTAATAACCCATTTAAATAATTTCAGTTTCCCTTTAAATGGCGGATACTTTATAGCCGGGTCAAACCAGGTGGGTGTTTTCATAACAGCTTTTTTATGGCTGAAGGTTTCGAATGAATATTTGCCGTGATAACAACCCATCCCGCTAAATCCCCTGCCGCCGAAAGGCAGGTGATGATTAGTCAGGTGCCAGCTGGAGTTGTTGACACAGGCACCGCCAGCAGGTATAGACTGCAACCACTCTTCTTCTTTCCTGGAACTGGATGTATAAATATAAAGTGATAAAGGATTGGGATGCCGGTCAATAATAGCCTTTGCCTCCTCCATTGTCTCAAAGGAGATAACAGGAAGCACCGGGCCGAATATCTCCTCATTCATCACTGGTGCATCAAAAGAGATATTTGTCAGTATGGTGGGTTCAATAAACAGTTTTTCTTTATCTGTTCTGCCGCCAAATTCGATTGAACCGTTTGACAAGTAACTGGCAATCCTGTTGAACTGTTTCTCATTAATGATCTTTCCGTAGTTATAACTTTCTTCCGGCTTTTCACTGAAAAACTTTGGCAGTGTTGCTTTCAACTCACTCAGTAATTTATCTTTAACCGATGCATGCACCAGCACATAATCCGGTGCCACACACATCTGTCCTGCATTGGAGAATTTGGCGACGGCAATACGGCGGGCTGCTACTTTTAAATTCGCATCATTTTCTACCACACAAGGGCTTTTACCACCCAGTTCCAGTGTAACGGGTACTAATCGTTCTGCTGCCATTTTGTAGATGATCTTTCCTACTGCTGTACTACCTGTATAAAACACATGGCCAAAGCTGAAATTATTCATCATGGCAGGAATAACGGTTTGTCCTTCTCCCTGCACATATAAAATATATTCCGGCGGAAAAACATCTTCAATGATCTTTTTCATCACAGCATCTGTAGCCGGAGCAAATTCACTGGGCTTTAATACCACACAATTGCCGGCGGCTAATGCCCCGATCAGCGGATTGATAAGCAACTGAAAAGGATAATTCCACGGACCGATGATCAATACTACACCCAATGGCTCTTTCATCACCCTGCTGCCCGATGGTAGGTTCAGCAAATTAGTGGATACTCTTTCCGGCTCCATCCAGTTGCGCAGGTCTTTGATGGCAGCGTTCAGTTCGGCAATCACCATGCCTGTTTCTGTCACCCAGGTTTCTTCTTTGCTTTTTTTCAGATCAGCATACAAAGCATTATACAGATCTTCCTCATGATTGAGAATGGAGGATTTTAGTTTCTTCAGTTGTTCTTTTCGAAACGAATAGGGCTTTGTTTCCCCGCTGTTAAAGTATTGCCGCATTTTTTCCAGGCTGGCTATATCTGGCATTAGTTCTAATTTTATAACAAGGTACACAAATATGACGGACGAATATTTCATGATGCAGGCGCTAAAGGAAGCCCGGAAAGCATTTGAAGAAGAAGAAATTCCTATTGGCGCCGTAGTAGTAGTGAATGATAAAATCATTGCCAGAGGCCATAATATGACCGAACGGCTAAATGACCCGACCGCCCATGCCGAAATGATTGCCCTGACAGCTGCTTTCAATGCATTGGGAAGCAAATATCTGCCGGAGGGAACACTTTATGTAACAGTTGAGCCTTGTTTTATGTGTGCCGGCGCTGCCTACTGGAGCAAGATAGGTAAAGTGGTTTACGGCGCTGATGATGAAAAGAACGGCTACAAAAAAACAGCCGGCAACAACTGGCCTTTTCACCCCAAAACAGAATTAATAAGAGGGGTGATGAAAGAGGAATGTGCGCAGCTGATGAAAGATTTCTTTAAATCTAAAAGATAATATATGGCAAAAGCGGCTACAAAAAAGAAGGTGACTACTACACATCCCCGCACCGGCAGCCAGTTTACCATTGCTGCTGAAATTTATGAACCATTTAAAGCGGCGATTGTACAAAGCCTGAAAGGAAGCAAGGGTAAAACTTTTACTGAACTGACAGACGATGTAGTCAGCATTATCAAAAAGAAAATGCCCGGCTTCAGGAAATCTATCCCCTGGTACACCATATCCATCCGCCTCGACCTTGAATCAAGAGGCATAGTGGAAACTTTTACAGAAAAGGGCAAAAAATTTAGCCGGCTAACCTAATTGTTTTCGAGATAGGAAACAATTCAAACAGTAGCCTGATTTATTAAACTCCAACTGCCTACTTTTGTTATCCAATTAACCAATCTGCATTCTAACATTAAAAATACTTTATTATGTCATTTACACTAGCACCCCTTCCTTATGCACATGATGCGCTGGAACCGCATATCGACACACAAACCATGCAGATACACCATGGCAAACATCACCAGGCCTATGTCGACAACCTGAACAAAGCCATTGCAGGTACTCCCCATGAAAATAAATCACTGGAAGAACTGGTGGCAGCTGCAGGATCAATTTCACCAGCTGTAAGGAACAATGGCGGCGGACACTGGAACCACACTTTCTTCTGGGAAAGCCTTGGCCCTAATGCCGGCGGCACACCGGCCGGAAAATTAGCTGATGCTATCAATGAAGCTTTTGGTTCTTTTGATGCATTCAAAGAAAAATTTGCCAACGCCGGCATGACAAGGTTTGGCAGCGGATGGGCATGGCTGATCGTTAAAGATGGTAAGTTAGAGATCACTTCTACCCCTAACCAGGATAATCCTTTGATGGATGTTGCGGAAGTAAAAGGCAAACCCATTCTCGGAGTAGATGTGTGGGAACATGCCTATTATCTTAAATACCAGAACAGGAGAGCTGATTACCTGGCTGCTTTCTGGAACGTGGTGAACTGGAATAAAGTAGCAGAAAGGTTCTAAGAAACTTTTATCATAAAAAAGGGCTTCAATGAAGCCCTTTTTTTATATCAATCCTTTTTGCAGCAGGTATTCTGCTATTTGCACTGCATTCGTAGCAGCTCCTTTTCTCAGGTTATCTGAAACCACCCACATATTTAAAGTGTTGGGCTGACTTTCATCCCTTCTTAGTCTTCCCACAAAAACTTCATCTTTTTCGTGGGCATCCATCGGCATAGGGTATTGCTGCGTGGCAGTATCATCTACAACAATAACACCGGGAGCAGACTGCAGTATTGATTTTACTTCTGCCAGGTCAAAATCATTGGCAAACTCTACGTTTACACTTTCACTGTGTCCGCCCATCACCGGTATGCGTACCGTAGTGGCTGTTACCCGTATGGAATCATCCCGCATGATCTTGCAGGTCTCCTTTACCATTTTCATTTCTTCCTTGGTATAACCATTTTCCAGAAACACATCTATTTGAGGAATTACATTCAGGTCAATGGGATATTTATATGCCATAGGGTATTCAGTGCTCTCTCCCTTCACCTCCTTTAACCTTTCGCCCCGTAACTGTTCAACAGCCTTGACACCGGTACCCGTTACACTCTGGTAAGTACTTACAACAATTCGTTTGATACCATATTTTTTGTGCAGCGGATTTAAAGCCACGACCATTTGAATAGTGGAGCAATTCGGATTGGCGATGATCTTATCATTTACAGTCAGTATATCCGCATTGATCTCCGGCACCACCAGCGGCCTGGCGGGATCCATCCGCCATGCCGATGAATTATCGATAACCGTAATCCCTGCTTCAGCAAATTTGGGTGCCCATTCCAGCGAAGTGCTTCCCCCGGCTGAAAAAATAGCCACCGCAGGTTTGGCAGCAATGGCGTTCGTCATACTTACCACCTTATACTTGTTTCCCTTAAACTCCACTTCCTTGCCCACTGATTTTTCAGAAGCAACCGGAACAAGTTCGGTGACAGGAAAATTTCTTTCTGCCAGTACCTGTAACATCTTTGTGCCAACTAATCCTGTGGCCCCTACTACTGCAACTTTCATTAAACGCTGTTTTATTCACTTCCCTTCTGCCTTTAGCCGATAAGGAGTGAGGTTAAAAAAAAAGGCCTTCCGTCTGGAAGGCCTGCTAAACTTTTATGCTGAGACACACATAACGCTGCAAACCTTCAGTCAGAAGTGTTTCTTATTGCGTTTTGTATGCTTCACTATCATCATTGCGGTACCTGCCTGTCCGGCGGGCAGGCAAAAATAAACGGGTAGCCCGTTTCAACCAAAAATTCATCGAAAATTGTAGTATACAAATTTTAAAATCATTATTTATCTTGACATTATGAAACCAACCTTATCCATTCTGCTATTAATTATACTTACGCCTGTTTGTTTACTCTCCCAAAACAGGTATGATGTAGTGATTGATGAAATAATGGCCGACCCTTCTCCGCAGGTGGGCTTGCCCAACAACGAATGGATTGAATTAAAAAATACTACCGCAACTCCTATCAATTTGCAGAACTGGCGCATCGGTGATGCCAGCGGTCAAAGCGGGCCGATGCCCAATTTCGTTTTACAGCCAGACAGTTTTGTGATTGTATGCACCGGAAGTGCGGTGGCAGCAATGTCTGCCTTTGGCACCACCATTTCGGTTACCAGTTTTCCATCACTGGATAATGACGGAGACCAGTTGTTTCTTAGAGCTGCCAATGGCCGAACGATACATGCTGTAGCTTATACTTCTGCCTGGTACCAGAATGAACTAAAGAAAGAAGGTGGCTGGACACTGGAAATGATTGACACCAAAAGCCCCTGCGCCGGCATCAGCAACTGGAAAGCCAGCACCAATACAACAGGGGGTACAGCAGGAAAGAAAAATTCCGTTGACGCAGTAAATAATGATGGAACAGCTCCTCAATTAAAAAGAGCTTACACTACAGATAACACAACCATCATACTCGTATTTGATGAACCGGTGGATAGTCTCATTGGTGCCACAGTATCTAATTACACTATTGATGGTGGCCTGACCCTGAGCACTGCCACTACCCTTGCCCCTCTTTTCAATACAGTACAATTAAGAACCAGTACTGCATTGACAGCCAATACCGTTTACAACATTACTGCTTCCAATATAAAGGACTGTAAAGGCAATTCCATTGGTAATGCCAATAAAGCAAGGGTAGGCTTGCCGGTTGATGCTGCACCCGGAGAATGGATCATCAACGAAATACTATTCAACCCCCGGAGCAATGCATTTGATTATGTGGAGTTTTACAACAATAGCAATAAAATATTTGACGCCTCAAAGCTCTATATCGCCAACCGCAACAGCAGTGGTGTTGTCAGTTCGATAAAGGCATTGAGTACGGTTCCCTATTACGTTTTCCCCGGCGATTATATTGTCGAAACGGAAGATGCCCCCAGCTTATCATTGCAATACCTGGTGAGGAACCCGGACAATGTATTGATCATTTCCTCCCCGCCTTCTTTTTCAGATGATGAAGGAACAGTAGTAGCGCTAAACTTCCAGGGTACTATTATTGATGAAGTGAAGTACAAAGATGACTGGCATTTCAAACTCATTGATAATGCCGAAGGCGTTGCACTGGAAAGAATTGATCCCAATGCAGCATCACAAAATGCTGCCAACTGGACCAGCGCCGCCTCCACGGCAGGTTACGGCACACCCACTTATCAAAATTCCCAATACAAAAGGATCCAGTCCATCAATGCAACGATTGAAGTAACTCCCAAGGTTTTCTCGCCGGATAATGACGGCAGGGATGATATTGCCACCATTCAATATGCTGTAACCGAACCAGGATATGTGGCCAATATCACTGTATTCGATCCTTCCGGAAGGCCGGTTCGTAACTTGGTTCGTAACGGCACGATGGGACTTAGCGGTTACTGGAACTGGGACGGGCTGGATGATAAGGGTTTAAAACTGCCGTTGGGTACTTATGTGGTGTTTACAGAAATATTTAACCTGCAGGGGAAAAAGCAACAGTTTAAAAATGTGGTGGTGCTTGCGAGGAAATTATAAGGATCGATCAGGGGAAAAGGGTTGCCAACCTTTAAAAGGTTGGCAACCCTCCATCATCCCTAGTCTTCAATTGAAACATCAATATTATAGTAGTATTGAGTTAAATCTAAATGTGCTTGGACAAATTGTTCCTTGTTCCCAAACCAGTTTATTACTTCTGTACGAAGTAAGTTGGTTGCCGCATCTGACAAATAAGTACTCCAGGAAGACCATTGATATTGACCAAAATCTTTCATCAATCCATGCTTCAGGGGGTTGGCATGAATGTAAACAATGCATTGGGTAAAATGAGACTCTTTATTGACTTCAATTCGTTTGAAAGGCTTATAAAACAAGTTCCCTTTACGATTAAAAGATTTATTAAATGCAAGTGAATATGACTGGAAGAATCTCTTAAAAGCATGTTCTAATAATTCGCTAATATTAGATTGACCATCAATGAACCTTTTTTCTATTAAAGAACGTTCGCCAAGGTCTTTAATAAGAATAGAATCTTGTATTATCTTAAAGGGTTTAACTCTTATCAGAAAATGAAAATGGTTTGGAAGTAGGCACCAACAATAAGTATCAAGATATGGCGAAAGATACTTTTTGAATTGTTTTAAAAAAAAGACCCTGTTTTCATCTGTGTGAAATAGTCTTTCGTTGTTATTGGTACGATTATAAATATGATAGATTCCGAGTTCTTCAAAATCAGCCAGGTACTTTTCTGGAATAGGCATATTCTAAGACAGAACTTTAAAAACTTAACATATTAATCCCGGGTAGAATCTTTTGTGGGGGCTCGCAAGCCTATACTAGCTCTATATCAAAACTCACCAGATCCTTAAACTGCTGAATGCGGCCGGAAATATCTGCTGCGGTCACTTCTTTTAAT